>CADCPV010000021.1 GCA_902803345.1 uncultured Eubacteriales bacterium
CAGATATGGCGGAATTGGCATACGCGCATGATTCAGGTTCATGTCCATGTACTTGGGTGTGGGTTCAAGTCCCACTATCTGCAGAATGACAGCCGAAGGAATCCGTTCCTTCGGCTCTTTTAATGCAGGAAAGGGTAAAGCTTTAATGCCGAAAAACAAAGAAAAAAAAGCATATAAAGACCGTTTTCTGCTGCACATGCCTTTCAACCTGAACCTGATTCTGTGTACGGTCTTTCTCAACATTTTCGGAATCATCATGATCTACAGCGCGAGCTATTACTATGCAGTGAGCGCCTATCATTATTCACCGACACACTTTTTCAAGAATCAGCTGATCTGGGTGCTGGCCGGTATCGTTGTCATGCTGCTTGTTTCCTACCTGCGGCCGCGGCTGTACAGCTATTTCTTTGTTTTATCCCTTCTGGGAGCGGCTTTCTTCCTGGTGGCGGTTCGGATTCCTGGCCTCGGACACAGTTCGCACGGCGCGTACCGCTGGATCAAGATCGGCGGCATGACGCTCCAGGTCGCAGAACCGATCAAGATTCTGATGATCATTTTCCTCGCCTGTGCACTGACGAGACTGGATATCACAAAAAGACGGTCCAGGGTGTTTATCTACGGAATGACCGGCCTGATTTCGGTCGGGCTCGTGATTCTCAGCAATAACGCCAGTACCGGCATCATCGTTTTAGCGATTATGTACTTCATGGTGATGCTGAATTATCCGCGCCAGAAATGGTTTCTTCTTACGATTCTTCTGGGCTTTGTCCTCCTGATTGCCGGACTGATTCTGATTGACCGTATTCCTTACGTGGAAACCGAGAATTTCCGTATCACGCGTATCCGTGCCTGGCTGCACCCAACTGACCCGGAATTCTCCGACGAGCAGGCCTATCAGGCAACGCAGGCGCTGTATGCAATCGCTTCCGGCGGATTTTTCGGGAAAGGCATCGGGAAGAGCATTCTGAAATACACGCTTCCCGAGCCGCATAATGATTATATTCTGGCAATTGTTTTTGAAGAACTGGGTGTCTTCGGCGCTGCGATCCTGACCTATCTTTTTGTTTATCTTCTGTACCGGATCCTTTTGGTGTACCGTGACTGCAGGAACCGCTTCAACCGCCAGCTTGTGCTCGGGATATTCCTGCATATCGCCGTTCAGGTGCTTCTGAATTACGCGGTAACGCTCGGCATTTTCCCGACAATGGGCGTGACACTTCCCTTTATCAGTGCCGGCGGTTCTGCCGCCTTCCTGACACTTGTTGAAATCGGAATTGTGCTTGCCGTCCACCGGCAGAATGAGGAAGAACGGCTGTACCGGGAGGCACAGGCCGACCAGGAGGAGGAACATCCGGAACTGAAACTTCTGAAGAGGGATCCGGCTCAGAGGAGACGTGTAAGAAGACAGCGCGCAGGCAGCACGTAAAGGAGATTTCTGATGGCTGATAAAAGCAAAGAACTGTATCTTTTGGAATATGCGCGGATCAGTCCCTGCACCGCGGAAGAAAACCGGGAACTGATGAAAAAGAAGCTTTCCGACAGTCAGGCGATGAACCGGCTTGTCGAAGGCAATATGTTCCGGGTCAATGAAGCCGCGTCAGTCCTTGCAAAATCCGGATCGCTTTTTATGGACCTCGTACAGGAAGGGAGCCTCGCGCTGTTCCTGATGCTGAGTGAGGCGGAAGAATATACGGAAGAGTTTGAACAGCAGCTGGATCAGGGAATTCTGGATGCGATGAAGGAATTCTTAGATGCGGAAGAAGACAGCAGGAAAGCCGGCCAGGAGCTTTCGGACAAGCTGAACCTGATGGATAAGGCCTGTGTACTCCTTGCGGAAAAGCACGGGCGGGAAGCGACGGCAGAGGAAGTTGCGGAAGCCTTGGAAATGGAAGTCGACGAAGTGCGCTATCTGATGCGGATTGCGCTGAATGCGATTAAGAAAGAATAACAGGGAAGTGGAAGAATGATCAGAATTGCTGTTGATGCGATGGGCGGTGATTTTGCGCCGGAATCCAATGTGCTCGGCGCCGCCTCGGCGCTTCGGGAAAAGAAGGATATCGAACTGATTCTCGTTGGCCGGGAAGAACAGGTAAAAGCCATTCTTTCCGGTCAGGATTATGATGAGAGCCGGCTTCGGATTGTTCATACGGAAGAAGTAATCGGAACCGATGAGGAACCGGCGGTCGCAATCAAGCGGAAGAAGGATTCCTCGCTGGTCGTCGGGATGAAAATGCTCCGGGCAGGTGAGGCGGATGCCTTTGTATCCGCAGGTTCTACCGGCGCGATCCTGATCAGCGGACAGGTTGTCGCAGGGCGGATCAAAGGCGTGAAGCGCGCCCCGCTGGCCGTTATCATACCGACGATCGCCGGAAAAGCGCTTCTGATTGACGGCGGCGCCAATGTGGACTGCCGGCCCGAAAGCCTGCTGCAGTTTGCAATCATGGGTTCTCTGTATGCGGAGCATGCGATGAAGATCGAGAATCCGCGTGTCGGCCTCATAAACATCGGCACAGAGGAAGATAAGGGCAATATCCTGGTTCGGGAGGCTTTCCCGCTGCTTCGGGATTGTCAGGAGATCAACTTTATCGGAAACGTCGAGGCACGGGACGTCGCAAGCCGCGGCGCGGATGTTTTTGTCTGCGAAGCCTTTGCCGGAAACATCGTGCTCAAGATGCTGGAGGGTGTTTCCCTGTCGCTTTTCAAAAAGATTAAGGAAGTCGCGATGACTGATCTTCGGTCCAAAGCCGGCGCGGCGCTTCTGAAGCCGTATATAAAGTCGATGAAGGCGGAATTTGACGCTTCCGAATACGGCGGCGCACCGATGCTCGGCCTGAACGGTCTGGTTGTCAAAGCGCACGGAAACTCCAAAGAGCGGCAGATCAAAACGGCTATCCTGCAGTGTGTCGGATTCTATGAAAACGACCTCAAGGATAAAATCACGGCAGCAATCCGGGCACAGAAAGAGAGCAGCAAAGACGACGGGACGGACAGCGAAGGAGCCGATTCATGACGGACTCTCTGAAATTAGAAGAACAGATCGGTTATCATTTTCGGAACCGGGAGCTTCTTCTGCGCGCCCTGACTCACAGCTCCTTTATCAACGAACATCCGGAGCTTCGGAAAGAAGACTGCAACGAGCGGCTGGAATTTCTGGGCGATGCGATCCTCGAGATGTTCTGTTCGGACTTTCTGTACCGCGAATATCCGGACCGTATGGAGGGAGATCTCTCCAGAATGCGCGTGACGCTGGTCTGTGAAATGGCGCTTGCGGATGTTGCCCGAACGATCGATCTCGGCAGCTTTATTCGTATGGGCCGCGGAATGGAGAAAGGCGGCGGAAGAAATTCGGATGCCGTGATTTCGGACGCGCTGGAAGCGCTGATTGCCGCGCTGTATCTGGACGGCGGACTTCAGGAGGCGCAGAAGTTCATCCTGGAACGGGTCCTGTCGGACAATGAAAACCGCCGGCTTTTCTATGACGCGAAAACAGTCCTGCAGGAAATGGCGCAGGAACGGGGCAGGGCGGTGCACTACCGGGATCTTCCGTATGAGGGCCCGGAGCATGACCGGATTTTCCGCTCAGAGGTCCTTCTTGGGGAAGAGGTTTTTGCCGAAGGATCGGGTCATTCCAAAAAGAAAGCAGAGCAGAATGCGGCCTATGCCGCGATTTCAGCCATAAGGGAACAGAAAAAATGTATCTGAAAAGCATTGAAGTCCAGGGCTTCAAATCTTTTGCAAATAAAATACGGCTGGATTTCCACGACGGAATTACGGGCATTGTCGGACCGAACGGTTCCGGCAAGAGCAATATTTCCGATGCGGTCCGCTGGGTATTCGGCGAACAGAGCGCAAAGCAGCTCCGCGGATCATCCATGCAGGACGTCATTTTCGCCGGAACCCAGCTCAGAAAGCCGCAGAGCTACGCCTCGGTGTCGATTACGCTCGACAACAAAGACCGCGCACTGAATGTGGACTACGACGATGTAACGGTTACGCGCCGCGTCTATCGTTCCGGAGAGAGCGAATACATCCTGAATGGCAGCCAGTGCCGGCTCCGGGATATCCAGGAGCTTTTCTACGATACCGGTATCGGGAAGGACGGCTATTCGATTATCGGCCAGGGCCAGATCGACAAGATTCTGTCCGGAAAAGCCGAAGACCGCCGGGAGCTTTTTGATGAAGCGGCCGGGATTGTCAAGTTCAAGAAACGGAAAGCAGTAGCACAGAAAAAGCTGGAATCCGAACGCGCCAGCATGCTGCGGCTGACGGATATCATGAGCGAGCTCGAGCGCCAGGTCGGACCGCTCGCGCGTCAGAGCGAAACCGCTCAGCAGTACCTGAAACTGCGGGATGAGCTCCGGAAATACGAACTGAACGCCTTCATTCTTGACAGTGCGCTCTATACGGCGGAACTTGCGAAGATCTCCGAAAACCTGCAGAATATTGCGGCTGAACTGCAGGAAAAGAGTGAAAAGGAAGCTGAACTTCGGGAACAGTATACGGCGCTTTCGGAGGAGCTTCGGACGCTTTCGGAAAATGCCGAAAAGCTTCACGCCGAAATGCTTGAGTCCGGATCCGCAAAGTCGGATCTGGAAGGGCAGATCACGAGGCTTCAGGCGGCGATTGAAACCGAGAAAAACAATCAGGAACATTCGACGAGAAGGACGCAGGAAATCGCGGAAGAGATTGAACAGCGCAGGAAACAGATTGAGAATTCTGCAGGGGAAAAGAACCGCCTTTCGTCTTCCCTTTATGATCTTGAGAACAGCCTCGCAGTAAAACGGCTGGAGATTACGGAAGCTGAGACCAAGGCCGCTGCCTACCGGGATCTCATGGAAGACGAGCAGGGCAAATTTATCGGCCTTCTGAATGAAAAAACCGAGATCTCGGCTAAAATCGAAGGCCTCAGTACCCTGATTACCGAAAATGAACGCCGCATGCAGGAACTCTCGGAAGAACTCGAATCGGTATCGGAACGGGCTGCCGAAGTCATCAAAGAGACCGATGAGAAGGAAAAAGAACTTCAGGCTTTAGATCAGGAAAGCGCCGATAAGAAGAATGAACTTCTGGATGTGCAGAGCCGTGTCTCCGATGCAGAGGATGACTATCGGAAAGCCCAGCGGGACCAGAACCTTGTACAGGAGAAGCTGCAGCTTCAGCGGAGCCGCCATGAGGCGCTCCAGAACCTTGCCGAACGCTACGAGGGCTACAATAATGCGGTCCGGCGGCTGATGGACCAGAAAAAATCCGTACCGGGCATGATCGGCGTCGTTGCGGACCTGTTCCGCGTAGAGCCGAAATACGAAACAGCGATTGAAACTGCGCTCGGCGGCGCTGTTCAGAACATTGTCATGACGACCGAGGAAGAGGCGAAGAAGGCTGTCAGCTGGCTTCGGGAAAACAAAGCCGGCCGTGCAACCTTCCTGCCGCTGAATGCGATTACGCCCCGCGGAAACGAGCAGGAGCGGAAAGTTGTCGGCGAGAAGGGCGTCGTTGATACGGCGGACCGGCTTGTCAGCTGCGACCCGAAATACCAGAAGGTTGTGAACTTCCTTCTGGGACGCTATGTCGTCGCGGAAAACATTGACGATGCTCTGAAACTGGCGAAGAAATACCGCTACAGCCTGCGGATTGTAACGCTGCAGGGCGATCTTCTGTCGGTCGGCGGTGCGATCACGGGCGGCGCCTTTAAGAATTCTTCCAACCTCCTTGGACGGAACCAGGAACTTGAAACGCTCGAAAAGCAGCTTTCGGAAAGCCGGAAAGCGGTGGATGAAGCCGCAAGGGATGTGCTCCGGAAACGCCAGGTACTCCAAAGTGAGGAGCTGGAATTGGAGGACATCCAGAATGAGCTGCATGAGCTGGAGGTTTCGTCCGCATCCCTTCACGCAGGCCTGGACAGCCGCCGGAGGGAACTCTCGATGCTGGCTCTTGAAAAGAAGGAGCTGCAGACCAAAATAAAGGAAACGGAAGATACGCTGAAAAAGGCTTCGGTCGAGAAAACGGCGATCGAAGAAGCCGCGAAAAAGATCGAAGACCTCGGATCGGCGAGTACGGACAGTACATCCGAAACCCGGGAGCTTTTGGCGGAAGTAACGGAAGCGCTCGAGAAATCCAGAACCGCAGCCGAGGAACTGAATCTCAAGATCTCCGAAATCAACCAGCGGGAAATGTTCCTTGATGAAACGGTTCAGCGCCTGGATACAGAGATCAAAAAGCTCCGTGAGGACCAGACAAGACTCCGTGAAGAGGGATCCGAATCAGATGAGCGGATTGCAGAATACGATGCGGAGATTCAGAAGATCCGAAGCGAGATGGAATCAGCTGCTTCCGGTATCACGGAGCTGGAGGAAAACTACCGGAAACTTTCCGGAGAGCGTGATGAGCGCCAGAAACAGCAGCAGGAATACTTTGACAGGCGCGATGCCCTGTCGGATGAAATCACGGTTCTCACGAAGGAACAGCTTCGTCTGGAATCCTCTCAGGAGAAAATCGAAGAAAAATTAGACGCCGAGACGGAGCATCTGTGGACTGAATACGAAATCAGCCCTTCGGAAGCCCAGGCCTACCGCGACGATACCCTGACAAGTGTCAGCTCCGTAAGGCGGAGAGCCGGCGAACTTCGTTCCGCGATCCGAGGACTCGGAAACATCAACGTCAATGCAATCGAGCAGTACAAGGAGGTTTCAGGCCGCTACGAATTCATGAAGGCACAGTACGAAGACCTGAAAAAAGCCGAAGCGGACCTGCTGTCGATTGTGGAAGAACTCGATACCGGCATGCGGAAGCAGTTCACAGAGAAATTTTCGGAGATTGCACAGGCCTTTGACCATGTCTTCCGGGAGCTTTTCGGCGGCGGACAGGGAACGATCCGTCTGCAGCCGGATGTGGATGTGATTGACGCGGATATTTCAATCATTTCGCAGCCGCCCGGCAAGAAGCTGCAGAACATGATGCAGCTTTCCGGCGGAGAAAAGGCGCTGACTGCAATCGCGCTGATCTTTGCGATTCAGGACCTCAAGCCCTCGCCGTTCTGCCTGCTGGATGAGATTGAGGCGGCGCTCGACGAGCCGAATGTCGGCCGTTTCGCTTCGTACCTGAAGAAACTGACCAAAAACACGCAGTTCATCGTGATTACGCACCGGCGCGGCACGATGGTAGCCGCCGACCG
>CADCPV010000022.1 GCA_902803345.1 uncultured Eubacteriales bacterium
CCCGGATCCATGACAAGATAGGTGAGGTCGAAGGGAAAGTCGGAAATCTGCTGCAGCTGCCGCATCAGGACCGCCATCAGCATACTGCCCTTGCCGCCGGAGATGCAGACAGCGACATGCTCGCCGGGGGCGAGCAGTTCGTAGCGGGTGACGGCGGCAGTGAAGGGATTCCAGAGTTCTTTCCGGTATTTTTTGATCACGGAGCGCGCAGCGGTCTGGGCCGGCGTTAAGGAGCGGGGCATGAACAATTCCTTTCGCAAAAACAGAAAACGGAACCCAGACGGATTCCGCTTTAATCAGTAGCTCGTACGAGAATCGAACTCGTGTTTCCGCCTTGAGAGGGCGGCGTCTTAGCCGCTTGACCAACGAGCCTTAAGAGACAACACGGAGATAATAGCACAAGATTCCGGTCCTGTCAAGCGGAAAAAGAAGATTCCGGCATTTTCGTAAAAACGGCTGATCAGAGAAAAAAGAAAAGCGAAAAAACAGTGATTTTTGGAATTGACAGGGAGAAGGGAAGGGGGTATAATCATCGCTTAGAAGATGTTGTGACAGCGAAGGGTACTGCATACCATATATAGGACCTTTATGTGGGACAGAAAGGATGCTGCTATGGCAATTGAAAACATTTACGGGCCGGAAGACGGCGTATTTATTCAGAATCATCCCCTGATCCAGCACAAGATCACGATGCTTCGGGACAAGAACACCGGCACCAATGAATTCCGCAAGCTGATTGAGGAAATCGCAATGCTGATGGGATTTGAAGCACTTCGGGATCTGCCGCTGGAGGACATTGAAGTCGAGACGCCGATCGAGACCTGCATGTCTCCGGTCATTGCCGGAAAGAAACTTGCGATTGTTCCGATCCTGAGAGCAGGACTCGGAATGGTGAGCGGCATTACGGCGCTGACCCCGACTGCGAAAATCGGCCACATCGGTCTCTACCGCGATGAAGTCACGCACGAGCCGCACGAATACTACTGCAAACTGCCGAGCCCGATCGAACTTCGTACGATCATCGTACTGGATCCGATGCTCGCAACCGGCGGATCCGCATCGGATGCGGTTTCCATGATCAAGGAGCACGGCGGCGTGCACATTAAGTTCCTCTGCATTATCGCCGCACCGGAAGGCATCAAGCGGCTGCACGAGGACCATCCGGATGTCGAGATCTATGTCGGCCATCTGGACCGCGAACTCAACGCGAACGCCTATATCTGTCCGGGACTCGGCGATGCCGGCGACCGGATCTTCGGCACGAAGTAAGAATACCGGAAAATCGATACAAAAGCCTTTAAATCGCTGCAGAGACGGCGGCAAGGCACAAGGATCGTCCATGATTTCATGGATGTATTTTGCCCTGCTGCGAATGGAATGCGGCAGGGCGTTTTTATGGAAAAGCTGAAATGACAGAAAAGATCATCGTTGATGAAAAGACAATGCTTCGGACAATGCAGCGTCTTTCACACGAAATTATCGAACAGAATCCAGGAGCTGAAACGCTGTATCTTGTGGGCATCAAACGACGGGGCGTCCCGATCGCCCAGCGGATCGGCGCAAATATCGAACTGTTTTCCGATATCCGTGTCGCGACGGGAGAACTGGATATTACCTGGTACCGGGATGACCTCCGGAAACGGTACGGGGACCCGAAGATCAACGAAGCCCATATCGGCTTTGATGTTACGGGTAAGCACATTATCCTGGTGGACGACGTCCTGTATACCGGAAGGACAGCACGGGCTGCAATGGAGGCGCTGATTGCGCTGGGGAGGCCCGACCGCGTGCAGCTTCTCGTCATGATCGACCGGGGCCACCGGGAGCTTCCGATCTCGGCCAATTATGTCGGAAAGAATATTCCGACTGCGCAGGACGAGGTCGTAAAGGTCCGTGTGCCGGAGTTCGACGGGAAGATGGAGGTTGTCCTTCAGAAGAGGGATGACAGCTGAGCGAATAACGCAGGAAAAAGCCTGTGTATTCATACGGCGCTTCAGACGCCGAAAAAACAAAAAAGAGAGGGGTTTTAAAGTGAATAACCAAAAAACATCCGGTTTACGGACCGCAGTCCTGAGCTTCCAGCATATGTTCGCCATGCTGGGCGCAACCATGCTGGTACCTGTGCTGGCTGGAATGAGCCTTTCCGTAGCGCTTCTTTCCGCCGGCCTCGGAACGATCATTTTCTACTTCATCACAAAGCGCAAGGTTCCTGTATTCCTGGGGTCCAGCTTTGCATTCCTTCCCGCGCTGATCACGGTCGTCGGGGGCGGTGCTTATGAAATCGGTTCTCCCGAATGGAATCAGCGCATGGCTGCCGTCATGATTTCGCTGGTGCTTGCCGGCCTGGTGTATGTGATATTCTCCATCATTATCAAAAGCGTCGGTCCTTCCAAGATCAAGAAACTCTTCCCGCCGATCGTCGTGGGTCCGGTTATCATTATCATCGGTATGATCCTGGCTCCCAAGATGTTCTGGAACAACATCATTGGCAACTATGATACCACGCTTGGCTGGGGCTATTCACCCGCATGGAAACAGTGGACGGCTGCAGGTATTACCGCGCTGACCATTGTTCTTGTCAATGCCTTTGCGAAGCCGAAGAGCTTCTTCAAGGTCATCCCGATCCTGCTTGGATTCATCGTCGGCTATATCTACAGTGCCATTATCGGTCTCGTTTCGATTAACTTCTCCGGCGATATCGTAATCTTCCAGCAGGCAACGAAGGTCTGGGGCTTCTGGGGACGTGAAGGCCTCGGCAACATCGATCCCAACATGCTGATATCCGCAATCCTGATGATTGTACCGCTTGCGGTCGTGACCTTCATGGAGCATCTCGGAGACATTTCCGCGAACTCTACTGTCTGCGGACAGGACTTCATGGTTGATCCCGGCCTGCACCGCACCGTGCTTGGCGACGGTGTTGCAACAGCAGTCGGCGGACTTTTAGGCGGCCCTGCCAACACCACCTATGGTGAAAATACCGCAGTCCTTGCCATCACGAAGAATTACAATCCGAAGAACATTTTCATCGCCGCCTGCATGGCAGTTGTACTCGGCATCCTGGTTCCCTTCGGCGAAATCCTGAATTCCATTCCTTCCCCGGTCGTCGGCGGTGCATCCATCGTCCTGTTCGGTATGATTTCCGCGTCCGGCCTTCGTGCCCTCGTGGACGGCAAGGTTGATTTCTCCGACAGCAAGAACATCATCGTCGTTTCCGTCACGCTCGCAGTCGGCCTCGGCCTCGGCGCCATGAGCCTTGCCGGTGACATTACGGGCCAGAACGTGCTGAAGATCATGATCGGAAATGTTGAAATTTCTCCGCTCGCAATCGCGACGGTTGTCGCAATCCTGCTGAACCTGATCATCCCGAACAGCAAGCCTGACAAGAGCACGCCTGACGACGCAACGATCACGCTGACCGCAGCGCCCGGTGCTGACATCAAAGAGGAAGAAGAGTAAGAAAAAAGCATTTCTTCTTTGAAAACGGCGCGAACAGCTTCTGACAGGGACATTTCCCTTGACAGCGGGAAAGCAGTTGTGGTAAGATAAGCGAAACTTCGAAAGAAGGTTTCTTATGATGAAGAAGACCGGATTATATTTTGCATATACTTACGGCGTCAGCTATCGATTTAGCGGACGCGGGAAACATATGCATGAATGAGCGGCTCTTCATTGTAGATTAATACGCATTATGGGGGACTCATTCGGAAACGGATCAGTCCTCTTTTTGCAAATATGCAGGGAGAAGTAAAATATGCCTATTTTTGAGACTTTGGAACGCAACGCGGAACTTTATCCGGACGAGACGGCTCTCGTGGAAATAAACCCCAAATTTGAGCCGAAGAGCCGCATTACATGGCGTGACTACGCGCTGATTCAGCCGATTCCGGGCGAGCCCTTCAGAAGAGAACTGACCTGGAAGGATTTTGATGTCAAGGCGAACCGTTTCGCGAACCTTCTGTTTACGCGCGGCGTGAAGAAGGGCGATAAGGTTGCGATCCTTCTGATGAATTCGATCGAATGGCTGCCGATCTATTTCGGTATCCTGAAGACCGGCGCGATCGCAGTCCCGCTGAATTTCCGTTATACCTCTGATGAGATCCGCTACTGCCTCCGGAAGGCAGACTGCAGCCTCCTCGTGTTCGGGCCGGAATTTATCGGACGTATCGAGGAAATCTACGACCGGCTGCCCTTTATCCGCCATATGTTCTATGTCGGTGAGGAGTGCCCCTCTTTTGCGGACAGCTACGACCGGATGATTGCCTACTGCACCTCGAAAAGGCCGCAGATGGGCATTACGGATGATGATGACGGCGTTATTTATTTCTCCTCCGGCACAACCGGTTTCCCCAAGGCGATCCTGCACGCGCACCGCAGCCTGATGCATGCGATGAACTGCGAGCAGGCGCATCACGGGCAGACTCATGACGACGTATTCCTCTGCATCCCGCCGCTGTACCACACCGGTGCGAAAATGCACTGGTTCGGGTCCTTAAAGGTCGGCGGAAAAGCGGTTCTTCTGAAGGGCGTAGAGCCGGAGTGGATCATCAAAGCGGCATCCGAGGAGAAATGCTCGATTGTCTGGCTTTTAGTGCCGTGGGCGCAGGACATCCTGGATGCGATCGACAGCAACGAAATCAACCTCGCGCAGTACGACCTGTCACACTGGCGGCTGATGCATATCGGCGCGCAGCCCGTACCGCCGAGCCTGATCAAGCGCTGGCTGAAGGTCTTCCCGAAGCATGATTACGATACGAACTACGGGCTGTCGGAATCGATCGGTCCCGGCTGCGTGCATTTAGGACTCGGCAATGTCCACAAGGTCGGCGCGATCGGAAAGGCCGGCTACGGCTGGGAAGTGAAGATCGCGAATCCGGACGATTCGACGGTGGAGCGGGGCGAAGTCGGTGAACTCTATGTCCGCGGCCCGGGCGTCATGAAGTGTTACTATAATGACCCGCAGGCAACGGAAGAGTCCCTGACGCCGGATGGCTTCCTTCGTACCGGCGACATGGCGATGGAGGACCCGGACGGATTCATTTATCTCGTGGACCGCAAGAAAGACGTCATCATCACCGGCGGTGAAAACCTGTATCCGGTGCAGATCGAAGACTTCATCCGCGGAAATTCCGCTGTCAAGGATGTCGCGGTCATCGGACTTCCGGATGCACGTCTCGGCGAAATTGCGGCGGCAATCATCGAAGTGAAGGACGGCTATACTTTAAGCGAGGAAGATATCCGCGATTTCTGCATGGATCTGCCGCGGTATAAGCGCCCCAGGAAGTATATCTTTTCGGATGTTCCGAGAAATCCCACCGGAAAGATTGAGAAGCCGGTTCTTCGCCAGCGCTACTGCGGCGAGAGTCTGGTTGCACAGCAGGTGGAACTGTAAAGGCCACCTCATCCGGCCCATCGGGCCACCTATGCCCCTCTGACACCCTGCGGGTTTCATCTCCCCCACAGGGGGAGGATTACCTCAAGGGGAAGCCTGAAAGGAAACCAACATGAAAAAACTGATGTTAGGCAATGAGGCCGTGGCGCGGGGTGCCTACGAGGCGGGAGTGCGGTTCGTATCTTCCTATCCGGGCACGCCTTCGACGGAAATCACGGAGAGCATTGTACAGTACAAAGACGATATTTTCGCTGAGTGGGCGCCGAATGAGAAGGTTGCCTGCGAGGCGGCATCCGGCGCGGCCATGGCCGGTGCGCGGGCGATGACCTGCTGCAAGCACGTCGGCCTGAACGTGATGGCAGACCCTGTATTCACGATGAGCTATATCGGCGCAAACGGCGGTCTTGTGATCGCTGTCGCGGATGATCCGGGCATGCACAGTTCCCAGAACGAGCAGGATTCCCGGCACTATGCAAAGGCAGC
>CADCPV010000023.1 GCA_902803345.1 uncultured Eubacteriales bacterium
GGAATGCTTACGGTGCTGTCATGGGCGGAGCGATATATACGCTCGCGGATTATGCGTTTGCGGCAGCATCAAATCACGGTAAGGAGTAAATGTCAAATCATGCGCCATGGGTTAGAAGAACGCCGCTCTATAAGCGGCGCTTCGGACAATTCTTTTGAATGATATCTGACCATGGCAGCAGATTGTCCAGCTTCGTTGGATCTACATTTCCATCGTCGTCCATGAGCTTTGGGATCTCTGTCAGGAGGTATGTGAAGTAGCTGTATACGTTCAGGTTGTTCAGCTTCGCCGTCTCCGAAAGGCTATAGCATACCGCGCTGGCCTTCGCTCCTTTGACCGAGTCAATGATTACCCAGTTGTTCCGGCCGATACAGAACGTCCGGATTGCACGCTCCGAGGCCGAATTGTCCATCGGAACGTCGCCGTTTTCAAGGAACACCTTCAGGTACTTCTCCTGGTTCAGGGAATACCGCAGGCCTTCTGCCGTTTTCCCTTTCGGCGGGTTGGTCTCGTTTTCCAGGGTTTCCCTGACCCATGCGAAATACGCCTCTACAAGAGGCTTAACCTTGATCTGTCGTTCCCGGAGGCGGTCCTCAGCAGATAAACCCCTGAGTTTCTTGTCTTCATCGAAGATGGCTCCGATCAGCTCCAGTGCTTTATGCGCTGTGGAAGTCCTCATCCCCGGATTATCACCGAGCGCCTTGCAGACTTCTGCAAACGGCCGCCTGGCATGTGACCAGCAGTTGGCGTTTTCGAGGTCCGGAAGCTCTTCATCCAGGATGTGGTACTGCTGCAGGGAATCCGTAAGCAGCACTCCGCTGTAGTCCTTATAGAAGGCCATCGGAAGTTTATGATCCCGACCTCTCTGGTACTCGTAAAGAACAAGCTGGCGGTCACTGTAGTACTCCCCGGACCGGTGGACCCACATGTAGCACTTTGCTTTGGACTTCCCTCCTGAAGTCTTTTCCTCCAGGACCTGTACCGGTGTCTCGTCGCATTGTGTTACCGGAAGGGCTAAGAGGTGTTCCTTCATCCTGAGCCACAGCGGTGTGAAGTACTTCTCCGCAAATGTGATGACCCAGTTCGCCATCGTCTGGCGGGAAAGCGTAATACCGTTCCTCTCAAACTCCTGGGATAAGCGGTTCAGGGGAAGTGAGTTCGTGTACTTCCCGTTCAGGATCGCGCCTCCCAGAGACGGGGTTGCGATACTGTTCCGGATCAGGTCTTTCGGACGTTTCCCCCGGAGGAATTCATCCTGATGGTCGCCGCCTGTTCCGACATACACTCCGACGGTGTGTTCCTCGACAATATATGACGCGGGCTCGAAGCGCAGGCGCCTGTACTTCTCAAACGGCATCTTTTTCCAGTTGCCTTTCCCGAAGTACTGGTCCAGTTCCTCTTCGGAGATCAGGTGGTCATGGGGCTCTGTCGGGAATCCTTCAAGGTCAGAATCGCGTTTGCCTTTTTGTTTCTTGCGTTTGTAAGCTGCGACAACTTCCTCTATGGGTGGCTCCTCTGCGGATTCATCAGAACAGACCTCTGCTTCATTGAAAAATGAATACTGTCCGTCAATGGCATCCAGCTTCTCCGTTTTCTTCCCGAAGCGGTATACATTGGCAATCCGGATCTGTTCAATCAGGTTTTCTATGTTCTCGTTCAGGCGCGCAAGCTGCTCCTGCTGCGAAAGCACGAGTCGCGAAAGCTCTTTATTACTGAGCTTTTCAAGCTCCTCCATCGTGTACTGAACGGCCATAGTCACCTCCCTGATCACTGTACCTATTGTACCAGAAAAGGGAAGAAATGTCGAGTTTGCGCAGATTTCAGGCGGTTTCTCCTTCGTCATTATGACGATGGCCTGCTGTCCCGTAATCCTTCTTCTCAGGCGGATGGAAATATAGAGTTTTCAATGTTCAGGAATCCCTTTCAGGGACTTTGTACCGCAGATAACGGGCTCAGGGGAGATGTTATATTCCCCGGCGGGCGTCTTTCCCTGACCGGTTCCGGCCGAAGATACGCCACTGAAATTTCTCCCTTTTGCACAATGCCTACAAGGATGTTTTCGGACTGACATCCCGGATGGCTGCGGTCACGGGATTGAGTCCTGTCAGGAGAAGACGGTATTCATGTTTGGTTAATGAAACTGCTTCTTCCCGTGTTCTCGGCCAGGAAAGATGACCGCCCTCAAACCGTTTGTACAAAAGAAGAAACCCATTTCCTTCCCAGAGAAGCGCTTTGATCCTGTCGGCGCGTTTCCCGCAGAACAGGAACAGTACATCCTTCTCGAAGGGGTTCAGGTGATATTTGCCTTCAATCAGCTGCGCAAGACCATCGATACTTTTCCGGAGGTCTGTATGCCCACAGACGACATAGAACCGGCTGATCCCCTGTGCTTCATACAGCATGGGCCAGTACCTTCACAAGCTTGACGAGTGTATCGGCAGGAAGATCACCGGAGAGTTCGATTGTGGACTTCTTCGCCCGAATCACTACTGCCGGCGGTTTGGGGATATCCGATAGGATATCATTTCCCGGGATCTCCGCGAGGATGATTTCATCCTTTTGGGGAGAAACCGGTGCCGGAAGCTGAGAAGCCATCTGCTGGTAAACTTCAGCCCGGATCTTTCTGAGCCAGTAGTAATACTTTTTCTCAGAGATGCCGTTCTCTGACAGCCATTGGCGCTTGGAAGTCCCTTCAGGGCGGCTTTCACACTGGTTGATGATTGAGTTCCAGTCCGCTGTACGGACTGCGAGTGTTGTCTGGTCCATTTGCTATCCTCCTTGAGTTTGTCTGAAAAACTAACGAGTTTTTTAGAGTCGCTCCGAGTATAGCATAAAGTTAAATTTCACGAAAGGCGAGTGGTTTACCACTTACTATTTGTACCCAATGTCATGAAAAAGACAGATAAAAGACCAGAACAATTCGAAGCTACCTTTTGGTGATTTCTCTCCGGGTAGGCGTCGCCAGTCACGAGTGTCGATCTGAAGCTTATTTCTGATAATCAATCCGAGTAAGAAAGCAGAGACAGTATGAACAGCTCGAAAGGGTGTAATAATACCAATACACCGTTTTATCTTTTCATTCTTGTATTCTTCACTAAAACACTCACGGATGAAATCTTTCGCTTTCCTTTGAGCGAACAAATCATCTACA
>CADCPV010000024.1 GCA_902803345.1 uncultured Eubacteriales bacterium
CTTGATAAAACGTCAAAAAAAGGTTGGAAACTAACATTTTCTTAACATTTTGTAAAGCGTTTTCCCGATATTTATGCCGGTTCTCTCCGCCCGTACCACAATTCCTACCCCGAAAAGCCTTTCCCGCTCTTGTTCGCACGGCAAATATATGCTATACTTCTGGCAGAAATACAGACCGGAAAGGACAAGGCGCTATGACCAAAGAAACCTTCTATCTTGATTCCAATGACAAAAAGAACCGCCTGCACGGCTTCTGGTGGCTGCCTTCGGGCGAACCGAAAGCCCTTGTGCAGCTGACGCACGGCATGGCGGAATACATCGACCGCTACGACCCCTTCGCATCGTTTCTCGCGGATCAGGGCTTTGCGGTTGTCGGCCACGATCACCTCGGCCACGGCGAGACCGTGAAAAGCGACGAAGACCTCGGCTTTTTCGCCGACAGGGACGGCGATCGGATCGTCATCGACGATATTCATCTTGTGACGATGGAGGCGAAAAAGCGCTTCCCCGGTAAAAAAATCATCCTTCTGGGGCACAGTATGGGCTCGTTCATGACAAGGCGCTATCTTGCAGTTTACAGCAAGGAACTTGACGGGGCGATCATCATGGGCACCGGCAATGTCCCGGGCGCGCTTGCAGGCGTCGGAAAATTCTGTGCAAAACTGAGCCGTACCTTCCGGGGCGACCATTACCGCAGCAAATTCCTGACGGGGCTTGCGCTTGGATCGAACAACAAGCCCTTTGCACCGAACCGCACCGTTGTCGACTGGCTCTCGAGAAATGACGAGAACGTTGACCGCTATGTCGCGGATCCTTTATGCGGCTTCATGTTCACCTCGGCGGCTTTCTATGATTTCTTCACTGTGCTGAAGAAGGTTGCCAAACAGGAAGGCTTTGACACCATCCGCCGTGATATTCCGCTTCTCATCACTTCCGGCGAACTGGACCCCGTTGGCGGAAAACCCGCCTGTCCGGCAGTCAAGGCGCAGTACGACGCTTTGGGCTTTACGGACGTTACCCTGAAAATGTATCCCGAAGACCGGCACGAAATCCTGAACGAAGTGGACCGAGACCAGGTCTTCCAGGATCTTCTTCAGTGGATTGAGTCAAAAACCTGAGCGGCTTCTCTGTTAAGAAACACCCCGAAAGGAGCACAGGCTTCATGAAAAAAGGCCTTGTCATGGAAGGCGGTGCGATGCGCGGACTTTTTACCGCCGGCGTCACCGACGTGCTGATGGAAAACGGTATTGAATTTGACGGCGCAGTCGGCGTCTCCGCCGGCGCGACTTTCGGCTGCAATGTGAAGTCAAGGCAGATCGGCAGGACAATCCGCTACAACAGGAAATACTGCGGAGACTGGCGCTACGGATCGGTAAAATCCTTCCTGAAAACCGGCAGCATGTTTGATTTTGAGTTCTGCTACCGTCTGCTTCCGGAAAAGCTGGATCCTTTCGACACCGAGACTTTTGCGGCAAACCCGATGGAGTTCTACGTCGTCGCAACGAGTCTTCTGACGGGTTCGCCGGTCTATTACCGCTGCACGGACGGAAAGAAAAAAGACCTTGCATGGATCTGCGCTTCCGCTTCGATGCCGCTTGTCTCCAAAACTGTCCTCATCGGCGGCCGCCCATACTTAGACGGCGGGATCTCAGACTCGATTCCGCTTCGGTTTTTCGAATCCATGGGCTATGACCGGAACCTGGTCATTGAAACACGCCCCATCGACTATGTCAAGGGCGAAAACCCGCTGATGAAGTTTGTCCGGGCCCGCTATGCGCACTTCCCGAAATTCATCGAAGCCGTTCAGAACCGCCACATCATGTACAATGAACAGACCGCCTATGTCCGGGAGCAGGAGGAACTGGGGAACATCCTCGTCATCCGCCCGCCGGAAGCGCTTTCGGTCAAATCGACGACGACAGATCCTTCGGAGCTTCAGCTTGTCTACGAAATCGGCCGGAAGACGGCACAGAAAAAGCTTCCCGAGATCCGCGCCTTTTACGGTCTGTCGGAGGATGCGCCTTCATGAAGCCCTGTCCCTACGCCAAAAAATGCGGTGGCTGCGATTATCAGGGGATCCCCTATGAAAAGCAGCTTGAAATGAAACAGAAAGCCCTGGAGGAACTTCTTCAGGGCTTTTGCCCCGTTCATCCGATCACCGGCATGCAGAATCCGTATCACTACCGTAACAAGGTTCATGCGGTTTTCTCGCGCACCCGGGACGGGCGGCTTCTGTCGGGCATGTATGAAGAAGATTCACACCGGGTTGTCTCCGTCGATTCCTGTCAGATCGAAAACAAAAAGGCGCAGGAAATCATCCATACGATCCGGGACCTGCTGCCCTCTTTCAAGATTACGGTTTACAGCGAGCAGTCCGGCTACGGACTTCTCAGGCATGTGCTTGTTCGGACGGCCCAGAGGACCGGCGAAATCCTCGTCGTTCTTGTCGTGACCTCTCCTGTTTTTCCTTCCAAAAACAATTTTGTCCGGGTGCTTCGAAAAAAGCATCCCGAAATCACTTCGGTTGTCCTGAATCTCAACAACCGGAAAACCAGCATGGTGCTTGGAAACCGTGACATTATCCTGTACGGTCCGGGCTTTATTGAGGATGAAATCTGCGGTATGCGCTTCCGGATTTCGGCGCAGTCCTTCTACCAGGTCAACCCCCAGGAGGCGGAAAAGCTCTATGAAAAGGCCATGGAACTCGCGGCTCTCCGGGGTAAGGAACGGATCATCGACGCCTACTGCGGCACCGGTACGATCGGCCTGATCGCCGCGGGAAAGGCCGGAGAACTCCTCGGCGTCGAGCTGAACCCGGAAGCGGTCAAAGACGCCGTCAAAAACGCCCGCCGGAATCATGTCGAAAACGCCCGCTTCATCCAGGGTGACGCGGGGCAGTTTATGACTGCCCTCGCCGAAGACGGCGAAACCGCGGACGTCCTTTTCATGGATCCGCCCCGCTCCGGTGCAACGGAGGAGTTCCTGCGCGCAGCGGCATCACTCGGCCCCTCCCGTATCATTTACATTTCCTGCGGACCGGAATCTCTCGCGCGGGATCTTCAGATCCTGAAGTCCCTCGGGTACCGGGCAGAAGGCGCCTGGCCCTATGATTTCTTCGGTTTTACGAAGCATGTTGAGACGGTTGTCTGCCTTTCCAGAGGCAGTATCGACAAATGCAAGAGGCAATCATGCAGGCACTGAGGCATTTTGGAATGATATA
>CADCPV010000025.1 GCA_902803345.1 uncultured Eubacteriales bacterium
AGACCGGGAGATCCTCACCAGATATCATGAGGGAATTATCGCGCTTTCGGCCTGCCTTGCAGGAGAAGTGCCGCGCCATATTTCGGCAAATGATTACGCCGGAGCGAAAAAGGCCGCGCTGGAGCACCTCGCCATCTTCGGAGAAGGAAATTACTTCCTTGAGCTTCAGAACCACGGCATCCCGGAACAGGAGCATGTCAATCAGATGCTGATCCGCATGCACGAGGAGACGGGCATTCCCTTAGTCTGTACGAACGACATCCACTATACGTATGCTTCCGACGCGGAATCGCATGATATCCTCCTGTGCATCCAGACCCAGAAAAAAGTTCAGGATGAGGACCGCATGCGCTACGAAGGAGGGCAGTACTACGTCAAGTCGGAAGACGAGATGCGCACCCTTTTCGGTTATATTCCCGACGCGATGGAAAATACAAACCGCATCGCCGAGCGGTGCAATGTCACCATCGTTTTCGGTGAAAGAAAGATTCCGGAATATGATGTCCCTCAGGATTTTGCCGCGGAATACGATTCGGAAGAGCCGTCTTTGGCCTACCTGAAATTCCTCTGTGAAAAAGGTCTCCGCAGGCACTACGGAGATGACTATCGCACGGCCCGTCCGGAAATCGCCGAGAGATACGATTACGAAATTTCAACCATTGCCTCGATGGGCTTTACGGACTACTTCCTCATTGTATGGGACTACATCAATTTCGCAAAAGCCCATGACATTATCGTAGGACCGGGCAGAGGCTCCGCTGCCGGATCGATTGTCTCCTATGCGCTTGGCATTACCGAACTCGATCCGATCCGCTATTCCCTGCTTTTCGAGCGCTTCCTCAATCCGGAACGCGTTTCGATGCCCGATATCGACGTCGACTTCTGCTTTGAAAGAAGGCAGGAGGTCATAGACTATGTTGTGGAAAAATACGGCCGCGACCGCGTCGTCCAGATCGTCACTTTCGGCACCATGGCCGCACGCGGCGTGATCCGCGACGTCGGCCGTGCTCTGGATCTGCCCTACAGCGAATGCGACCGCATCGCGAAGATGATTCCTAAGGAACTCAATATCACTCTGGACAAGGCGCTTGTCATGAATCCGGAACTGAAAGCGGAATATGAGTCCAATGAACAGACCCGTTTCCTGATCGATATGTCGCGGCGTCTCGAGGGCCTTCCGCGGAATACCTCCATGCACGCTGCCGGGGTTGTCATTTCCAAAAAACCGGTTGTGGAATATGTGCCTTTGTCCCGGGCTCAGGACGGCTCGATCACAACCCAGTTCACTATGACCACCCTGGAAGAACTGGGCCTTCTCAAGATGGATTTCCTCGGCCTCAGGACACTGACTGTCATCCAGAATGCGGAAAAACTGATCAACCGCCGTCCCGAATTCGAAGGGAAAGCAGTTTTTGATATTAACAGGATTCCGGAAGATGACCCGGAGACCATGGAAATGATCGGACGCGGAAGATGCGAGGGCGTCTTCCAGCTTGAAAGCGCGGGCATGCGTTCTTTCATGAAAGAGCTGAAGCCGCAGACCCTGGAGGATATTATCGCCGGCATCGCCCTTTACCGGCCGGGCCCGATGGATTTCATCCCCCGCTATATTGAAGGCAAAAACCATCCTGAAAACGTCCGTTATGACACGCCTCTGATGGAGCCGATCTTAAAAGAGACCTATGGCTGTATTGTCTATCAGGAGCAGGTTATGCAGATTGTACGCTCCCTGGGCGGTTATTCTCTGGGCCGTTCGGATCTGGTCCGCCGTGCGATGTCGAAAAAGAAAGCCTCCGTCATGGAGAAAGAGCGTCAGAACTTCATTTTCGGAAATGAGAGCGAAGGCGTTCCCGGCTGTATTAAGCGGGGCATATCCGAAGAAGTTGCAAGTCATATCTACGATGAAATGACCGACTTCGCAAAATACGCTTTCAACAAGAGCCACGCTGCTGCCTATGCGGTCATCAGCTATCAGACCGCTTATCTGAAATGTCACTACCCGGTGGAATTCATGGCCGCGCTTCTCACTTCGGTCATTGACAACCCCGGCAAATGTGCCGAGTACCTCATGCACTGCCGTTCCGTCGGCATCTCGATCCTTCCGCCTTCCGTTCAGACAGGGGAGGGACGTTTTACCGCCGAAAACGGTTCGATCCGCTGCGGCATGTATGCGATCAAGGCAGTCGGGCGCAGTGTCATCGACAATCTGGTAGAAGAGCGCAATACGAATGGCCGCTTCAGTTCCCTGAAGGATCTGATCACCAGAACCTACGGCAAAGAAATGAACCGCCGAGCAATCGAAAATATGATCCGTGCCGGTGCCCTTGACGATTTCGGCGCGACCCGGAAGCAGCTGATGCATGTATTCCCGCAGGTACTCAATCAGGCAGCGTTTGATGCCAAAAGCATGATCTCCGGACAGATGTCGCTC
>CADCPV010000026.1 GCA_902803345.1 uncultured Eubacteriales bacterium
GAAAGACTTACAAGAAAAAGGGGGAAGTCGGCAGACCTATCAGGATGCGGAGCCGACTTCTGCATTCGACTTGTTTTCTCCTCTTTCACCATCCGAAATGAGTTGAAAAGTACGAATACATTTTACTGTGATCTGTCGGCTTTGTAAGATCCCTTCCGCCGTCAATCGTCAGAAAATATGCCATGGTCTGTACAGCAGCGCTCATTTCGAGCACACGGAAGTGTGTGCTTGCAAACGCTATCTTCAGATCTTCATCGTCTGCGGTTTCCGCACCGATCACATAGCCGTTATGCAGCTCGTTTTTCATATAGCGTGCCAGCGAAAGCGCTTTTTCAGACTGTCTCCCGCCGTCGTTCAGAATAATCACGCAGTGTCGGCCGGTGTAGCCGTAATTCGGGCCGTGCATGCCCTCTTCCAGTTCATAGCCGATTGAAATCACCTGCGGCATCTCCCAGAATTTAACTGCGCCTTCCAGCGAAAGTCCGTAACACTCATCGGCTCCCGTAAAAATAATACAGTCCGAACGCATGATTCTGCGTTTGTTCTGTTCAAACCAGCCCTCCGCCATAGATATTATTTTTGCATGGCTCTCCGGCACCTTCGCCGCGTCCGCCGTATAGGTCTCCGCTTCTTCCTTCGTAAGTTTCCCGCGGATTCTTCCTATACGAATCGCGAGAAGCATCAGGTCGAGGACACTGATCGTATAGCCGATCGTACGCATCCCGTATTCCTCTTTCCCGCAGTTCATCGTGATATGACAGGGTGAGCTTCCGGCAAGAATCGTTTCCGGGCCTTCCGTGAGGCTCACACAGTAAAAGCCCTTTGACGCCAGTTTTTTCATCACGCCGCACACAACACCCGAGGATCCGGTCTGTGAAATAAAGACGTAGAGGGCGTGCGGGTTAAAGACACGGCCTTCTCCTTCGCAGTCGTTAGGATAGCTTGTCCTCACGACGAGTCCGGATACGCGTTCCATAAACGGACGCGCGGTTATGGATACCGTATTTGACGTTCCGGAGCCGATCAGGACAATCTCGTTGATCTCGTCGGCGTGTTCCCTATAGAAACGTTCAAAATCCGCAAACATATCATCCTGTACGGAGAGAACTTTCCCGATCAGCGATGGAATTCTTCTGATACAATCCAGCAAAGTGACTTTTGCAGTTTCCATATCTAATTGATCCTCCTGATGGAATTCTTAGCCGTACTTCTTCTGATATCCAAGGCCGATCGCAGCTGCTCCCATGAGTCCGGCGTAGTCAGGATCCAATCCTGTCAGCACGATTCCCTCTTCGATATGCCGCAGCGAATGCTCCGAAACGGCATCCCGTATTCTGTCTACGGTCTCCTGGTTCCGTATCAGTCCGCCCCCGAGAACCACCTTCCTCGGAGAAAGCACACAGGTCAGATTGGTGATCAGAAAACCAACGGTCAGGATCAGATTATCCACGAGTTCTCCGGCAAATCGGTCCCCTCTTTCTGCCTCCTGATAGATTACATGCCCATTGATATCCTCCGGATTACTGCCGAAAAGGACCGATTCACGATGCGCTGCAATCCGTTTCTCAAACTGATACCGAAGGCCCATCCCGGATGCTGTCATTTCCAGTTCATGATCCCGCTCTTCCCCGGGGACCAGGGACGTTTTTCCCGGTAATCCGGGCGTGTCCTTCACTGCTTCCGGGATCCTTCCGTGCATATAACCGACTTCTCCCGCAAACCCGTCAGTTCCGCGGATCAGCCGCCCTCCGGAAATCGCAGCCGCTGCGAGTCCGGTTCCCACGTTTATGTAGATCAGGTCGCCCACTCTGCTTCCCGCACCAAACTCATTCTCCGCCATTACAGTGCATTTCACATCGTTATCAACATATACTATGCTTCCGAGAGCGTCTTCCATGTATTCCCTGATCGCGAAAACTGGCCCGTTTTTCCCCGGCTCCATCCAGAGTCCTCTTACGGGATCAACAATGTTGTTGAATCCAATGCCGACTTCCGGCGGAATACTTCCGGATGCCCAGCCGTATTTCTCTTCATACCTTCGTATCAGCTGAAGTGTATGTCCGGCCTTTTCCTCCATTGTGCCAACTTCTGAATCTGCCTTAAGAATATGCAGCACATTCCCATCGGAATCCACCTCCGAAACCAATGTCTTGGTTCCGCCGATATCAACAGCCAAAGTACTTCGCATTCTGCCTCCTTTCCGGATCATTCTGTGCTTTTCCTGAATCACGGGAGATCTTCCTTCAGTCTTAAAGAACATAGCTCAGAAGCCACATCAATTTATTGGCACTGGCGATCCAGACCTCTTTATATGTTGCGGTTGCAACCTGCGGCCACCACGGGCTGTCATGGTCTTCATAGCTCTGCATACCGACCGGAATCTGGCCGACGGTCACGCCCGGCTGAACCGTATACGCATCGGACCATTCGTGTCCTTCCCCGTAAACGAGAGACTGTCCGAACGGATTGCCGCCGGTGAGCCAGTGGATCTGCTGTCCGGCGATTTCCATCAGCTCCCGGTCATCTGTAATTCTTGCCGCGGACGCCGCAGCCACCGCTTCCGAGAGCTGGACATTGCAGTTTCCGCGGAAAGAGAACCACACCGGAAACGCCCGAAGATATACGCCGCGTTTCCGGTCGAGACAGACGATGCCCTGCTCCACCTGCGGACGGAAGCCCGGAAGCGCCAAATCGTCCGCCCAGATGATGCTTTTGAAAGTTTCTTCCGGGAAGCGCTCCGCTTCGTCGGCAAAATAGACGCCTTCCGGAAGCATTCCATAAGGTCTTGTATATTTCGCAACTGTTTTGTAATATTCCGCCGTTCTCCGGATTGCGGCCTTCCATTTGTCCGCATCCGGATGATCCGGTGCTTCTGAGAGCAGCATCTCCAGACCCACCGCGGTATACTGTTCAAAGGAATGATGTGCGTGATGCCAGGGGAGTGTATGCTTCCGGTCGGTATAATAAAACCCGGAAAGCGGAATCTCCCAGTCCGTCGGTTCCTGCTGCTGGCAGGCAATCAGAAGCTGTGCAAAATACGCGGCTTCCCTGAGATACTCCCTTCTCCCCGCGCGGACCAGTGCGGCTGCGGCGCTGCAGGCCGCGGCGAACATTTTCACTTCAAACTGTTCCATGCGGACCGACGCATCCCCGCTGAGTCCCCGTTCAAACTGTTTTACCGCGAAACCGAAATCTTCCTCCGCAATCCGAAGAGCGTAATCCGAACGCGTCGGATCCGGTTTCTTTAACGAATATGCGCCTAATGCTTCCGCAAATGCCGAGACGAAATTCAGATAGGGCATCTCATTGGCTTCCGAGACGATATCATCCGGCGTCCCGATAATACCGTCTGTCCAGATCGAGGTTGACGAATAATCTGAGCGGAATCCATCACCGAAACGCACCTTCAGCACATAATCCAGGCCCCATTCAGCTTCTTCCAGGACGCGCTCGTATAGTCTCGGGTTCTTTTCCTTCAAATGGTCTGAAAGAAGAAACAGCGCTGCTGTGCCGTCGGCAGTATTTCCCATCCCCTGCGCAAGATCCGCCGCATCATGCCAGCCGCCGTTTCCGACGATGCTCTTCCCCGCGTGCTTCAGGAGAAGATCGCTGTGACATGCCATGTGTTTCCCGCGAACATAGTACCCGCAGCGCTGTGAAAGGAAGAAATTCAGAATCTTCCAGGACAGCGCCTCGTAGGTGTCCGCTGCGACCACAAAGGGTTCGCTCTGCATCTTCCCGTATCGGATAACGTAGCTTCCCTCTGCCTGAAAGGCGGAGAAATCCATCATGACAAACTCTTCAGCTGCAATCTGCACTTTCTCTGTCTTTCCGCAAAATACGGCTTCCTCCTGAACAAAACAGCTGCCTTCCTCCGTTTCCCTGCACGCGTGAAGGGCGAATTCCAAAGTTCCGCCGGTCTTCTCTGCAGCTGCGTATTTCAGTCCCGCCGGCGTATAACCGGATCCCGATACAGAGATCAGTCCCGGCTTCGGCGTCCATCCTTCTTCTTTGTCCGCGTCCACCTTCTGCAGTTCCAGTTTCGACAGATACCAGTGCAGCACATCATCACTGTCATTTTCGTGCCCGCACATGTCATATTCGATACTGACTCCGGTAACGCAGTCTCTCGGAACCATCGGTATTTCCAGTGTGATATGATTCCATTCATACGGAATCAGCGCAAAATTGTGATGTCCTGTGCGTCCCCAGAGATCCGGAGATTTTTTCTTTCCGTCATTCCTGAGCTGAAGCCTCAGCGTAATGGATTTCATGCCGTGAATATCCGGGTAGACATACAGCGACAGTCGGTTCCATTCCTCCCAGTTCTCCCGGTTGACGGAGAAAAGGGCTCCCGGCTCTTCGTATATTCTGCCTCTGTCATGTCCGGGAAGCCAGTCCGAAAGATTCGTCGGACATGTAAGAAGCATTGTTTTACGGCCTTCAAAAATCATTTCGTCGCTTACAGAGATTTGTGCATAGGGCGTTTTTTCGCTCCACCCCTGAAGAGAATTCATCTCGCTTAACACCCGGGTCCTGCCGGGCATCTTTTTCTCCAGACGGGCATTGGTGCTTTTTGTCCTGTCCGGCGGAAGGATTCGGTGAATGTCACGGCTCTTATCAAGAAGCTTCAAAAAACTGTCTTTCATATGTTCCTCCAATCAAAAAAACATGAGGGCTCACATCCTCCAGCAGCTGAAATCACCCGTTGTTTGTGAACTACTCGGCTTTTGAATAACCGAGCATCCGGAGCCCGCTTACGCTATGCAGCTACCTTTATTACAGGGGGATTTGATAATCCTATGGGTAGAATTACCTGTTTGCTCTTTACCTGCTGTAAATAGATACGAAGGATGTTGTATGCACCAACAGCATCCGCATTCCAGATGTTGCTGCCATCGCTATACCTGGTTGATACGATCACCAAGGTCAAGACCTTCTCTGATCCCGGAGATATTGCCAATCACAACCGTAATGATGTGATGCTGCTGACAGTACCTTGCAATATAGTGTGTGATCTTATGCAGGTAGTCGTGAACACAGTGCCGTTTCTTCTCATGCAGCGAATGTGTATGATTTGAAGGCCTGCATGATTTGTACGAGGGGGATATTTCTCAGAGGGTTTCTGTTGTCTCGGGATTCCCACCTGCTTTTGAAAGATAGCACCGAATTACTTTCACCATTTTTTCGTTTTGGAAGTTCGCCTCGATTTCGTCCATATCTACGGTACGTCCGGAAAGGATTCCCTGGATCAGAACCTCCGCGTACAGTACCTCCCGGGTCATGGGATCCTTCAGATAGTTCAGAAGGTCAATATTCATTTTTTCGTTGATTCCCTCGACCATGCCCACGAAAAAGGAACAGTCTTCGCCGAAAAGCTTTCCTATGCTTTCCATATATTGGAAGCCGGTTGTAACATCTTCAAGCCTCATCAGTCTGCGCTCGACTGCTGCGAGATTTCCGCCGTTGAGCAGCTTATCTGCCGTGGTATTCAGTATATCACACAAATCGAGAAGAATACCGGTGTCGGGAAGCGCATCTCCGTTTTCCCATTTTGAAACGGCCTGGAAAGAAATATTCAGCTTTCTCTTCTTTCTCACGAAGTTCAGTAAGCGTATCAGCATATATTGTTCGTCTGATTCGGTTCCGATCAATATACCGGAACTGGTATCTCCGATCCTTGCGTTCATTCTCACCTTCCTTTAACACCCGGCCTTTGCTGTCTTTTCTTTTTTCTGCCATAGCTTACTCCTTATGCGAAGAAAGGGCAGTTATGATTATTGGAGTTTTTAATTTCCAATATCATAACATACTACAGCCCTTCAATGCCGGTTGTCCGGATCTTGCGAACATTGTCCAAAGGAGATTCTTTTCTCGGATAGGCTGAAGTGTATCTATTCTCCTTCTCCATTACGTCCGCACAGGGATAATCCGGGCATTCATCGCAGTATTTATAGCAATTATTGATACGTTTTTTACACAGAATGATCCCACAGCGTTCCCTGCAAAACACCGGTTTGTTTTATCCGGTCCGTTACATCCGGGGCAGGGGTTCTCTTTTTTGAGCGCTGCCTTACACAGACTGCAGTCCAGTCCGCATGGCGCGATCATTTTTTCGGTAAACAAATGATTTTGGCTCATGTTTAGCCTCCTGTAAACTTCATAACCCGTTTTGTATTTATACATGTCAAAGCTATTAGCAGCGTTCAGCGCCGACTGCGCTTAAAAACTGCTTGGCGATATACATACAGCCGGTCTGGTTTGGGTGGACGCGGTCCCACGCGATATTTGTGGAATGCATATGCTGAAACAGCCTGTCCCAGCCCTGCTGCAAATCAACAAAAGTCAGTCTGTATTTTTCCGCAAGTTTCTTCACGATAGCTCCGTATTCGTCCATGCGCTTCCGCATCGGGTCTGCGGTATTCGGCTCCATATAGTACGGTGTCATTAAGATCATCCCTTTTACCGTGGGGAGGGTCTCCTGTATCAGTTTTTCGTAGCTTTCCTCATATTCTTCCGGTGATACATGCGTTTCCGGAATCTGAGGGCAGTCAAACTGGCGCCATACATCATTAATCCCGATCAGTACGCTTACCCAGTCCGGATGAAGGTCCATGACGTCGCTCTGCCAACGGTCACGAAGGTCCCGGATCTGATTTCCGCCGATCCCCATATTTACTACTCTGAGCCGCAGCTCGGGATACATACATGAAAGAAGTGCCCCGGCACAGGCCACATAGCTGTGGCCCCAGGCATTGAAGAGGCCTTCTCCAACAGGTCTTGCCCGCTCGTAATCAGAAATCGAATCGCCGATAAAAAGCACAGTATCATTTTTCTCAAACAGCATTTTAACACCTCCTTCAGTTAATCTTCCATATATCGTTAATCCAGCTCTTTTGCCAGTTCCTGCAGATATATTTCCAGGAAAGCATGCCGCTCTTCAGCAAGTGCCTTTCCCGTCGGGGTGTTCATCAGATCCTTCAGCCGCAGAAGCTTATCATGGAAGTGCTGAACAGACTCACCCATCGATCGGCCATGTTCTCCGCCGTAAGCAAAAGTCCGAGCAATCCCGATCGCGCCGATTGCATCCAGGCGATCGGCATCCTGAACAATTTTTCCTTCAATCGTATCCGGTTTTCTCCCCTGGTTTTGACTGAAAGAAACCGCATTGATAGTTTCGCAGATTCTCTCAGCCAGCTCGTCCGGCACTCGGTTTTCTATCAGAAACCGCTTCGCATTTTCATTATTCTCTGTAGAAAACAGCTTATGATCGTCTGCATCATGAAGAAGTGCCGAAAGGGCAGCAATATCTCTGCTGCAGCCCGGTTCACTGTCACAGATGAGCATCGCATTGCGATACACCCTTATGCTGTGTTCCGCATCATGACCGCCGCTGTTTCCGCGAAACAGTTCGCCGATAAAAGCAATCGCCTTTTTCGCCAGCTGCTTTGTCAGGACAGGTTCCCCGTATTCATACTGGAAGTACTTTGAGGCGCGGCCATCTTCCACAAATTCTTCCCTCAGACGAAATCCGTTCTTCTCCAGCACACGGACAGATGCCATATTATCTGAAAAGGTGAATGCCCCGATGCTTTTCAGATTGTATTTTTCCCTGACTTCCGCAAGAAAAAGCCGGACTGCTTCCGTACCAATCCCCTGCTTCCAGCAGTTCGGATCGAAAATACAGAAGCTCAACATGGCATTTGGTTCATCATCCGGATCGATACAATAGCACCAGACATCGCCGATATACCGTTCATCTGCCAGGATCGTCTTCCCGAAGCTTGCTGTATCCGGAAGCAGCGTCTTTTCAAAATCCTCCAGAGCTTCCTCAATGGTTTTTGCTTTCTGCGGAAGAACCGTTGTGATCAGTGGGTTCTGTGCTTTTTCAAAGTATTCCCGAACTGTATTTGACGTCCTTACTGAAAGACGTACTTCCATTCACACCTCCGACATCTCTCACATATGAGAAACCAATAGGATATGTTATGCTTTGAGGACAGCAAACCCGATCTCTTCCACATTGACAAGTCCGTAGTTCACCGCCACCGCAACCGCTTTCTTCTTTTCGCGGTCCAGGCCGAGCCATGCGCTGAAAGCACCGGCTGAACCCGTATGCCAGCTGATCGGGTAGTCTTTTTCCAGGCGCCACGCTAAACCGCTTTGGACTTTTTTCTCACAGGGTCCATGCACCTCGTGGCAGATGGAAAGGTAGGGGAGCGAGCCGTCAAGATTCTTATCGGCAAAATCCAGAAGATCGGATACAGTTGAGTTAAGCGCTCCTGCCGGTGCTATAGCATCCTTTTTATCCCACTGCCAGCAGCGGCACGGCTGATCCTTTTTGTCGTAACCGACAAGATCAACATTCCCGAGAAAAGTCTGTTTCAGTCCCAAGTCTTCCTGTATATACCGCGTAAGCGCATCCCAGAATCCCTCTCCGTCCACCTGCCCGACGATGTACCCGAGAATACTCATGCCGATATTGGAGTAGGCAAAAGGATAGGATTTGTCCTTCAGGATCGTATCCCGTACAATTCGAAGCATCCCTTCATCGTCCAGCTTCCCATGGAAGGGATTTGTATGAAACAGTCCGCCTTCTCGGTTCATTTTCAGGAAAAACGGAATCGTCGTCCACAGCGTATACGGCTGTGTGCCAAAACCGGAAGTATGCGTTGCAAGCTTCCGGAGGGATGGATAATAGCGATTGGGAAGGTCCGGAATATACCGGTCGATCGGGGCAGACAGCTCCAGCATGCCCTCATTCACGTATTTCGCAAGAAGCGATGCCGTAAACGGCTTGCAGATGGATCCGACAGGATAGATAATTACCGCTGCTGTTTCCTCCCTGACAGGATTCCAGTGCTTTACTTCTTTATGCCCATCCTCCAGTACCCCTATCGTCAGTTCTACATGCATTCGGCCTTTGTAGAGTTTGTCAATCTCCTGTTTTGCTGTATCCGTAAATTCCATGGTCCATTTCTCCTTGGCTTTTTTTCTTACGGATCAGCGTCTGGATCATATCCGCTGAATCCATTTGCTTCCTGCCACGCCCGGGATTCCTCCGCCAAATTCGATGCAATTACTTTCCCGATCCCCCGAATCTTCAGCAGGTCGTCGTAGGTTTTTTCTGACAACTCTTCCATTGTGATGATACCGGCCTTCTGAAGTGAGCGTACTGTATGTGTACAGGACAGGATATCTTCAATCCGTTTTTTTCGATGTTCAGTTTTCTCTGTTTCCATTATGCTGCTCTTTCCTTTTTCAAACCATATCAGTTCCCTCGATCTGGCAGAATTTCACTTGAAGATTCCCTCTTCAATCAGCATCTCAAGGACTCTTGCTTCCCGCTCCATCATTCGACGGTCTTTCGGTCCATGGCCTTCTGAACGATTTGTTCGGACAGCGGTTTCGGGATCAATGAATTCCGGCGTAAAGCGCTCTTCCGCCTCGTAATCATCCAGCCTCTGCTCCATTGTCTGATCCTCGGCTTCACAGAGATAATATAAATTATCCTGAATGAAGCATTCCGTCTCATCTGTTGTACTTTTCTGAATACGATGTACATATCCGTACGGTTTAACAGATTCCCTGATTACCTTAAGCCCGGCCTCCTCCATGGTCTCACGGATGACGGCATCGACTGGATCCTCTCCTCTTTCAATTCCTCCGCCGGGGAACTTATAATAGTTATATTTCAGACTGTGAACCATTGCAATCTTTCCATCTCTGATAATGATTCCACGGGCGGAATTGCGGATATAGGTATGCGTACATCTCTGATAGTCTCCGGTATCCATCACAAATAACAGTCTCATCTGATTATCCTCCGTGTGATCTGGAAACTTCCTCTTTTCAGAATTCGTTCATTACAGACCTGTCTGCTGATTATCTGCAACGGAATTCAGCTTCAGATCATTCTTCTCCAGTACCGGTGCATTTTTTTCTTGCTTTGATGGCTTAAGCTGCAAGTTTTCCTCGCATCGTTCTTTCAAGCGTTTACTGAAAAACTAGCCAATTCTTGTGAAATAACCCGGTTTTTCAGGTGCCGGTGCCGGAGGAAAAGTCTCTGCGGTCAGGGGTTTACTGAAAGAGAGCTTCGGACTTGCTTAGGATGCATCCAGCTAGATCTGAACCGGGTCCGTATCTCCCGCCGGATAAGCAAATACATTTCCGAGCTAAACCTGCAGCCAGAATTCGAGACTTTCCCGCTCGATTTCGGCACTTTTCAAATCCATCATCAGGTCTGAGCCGTCCGCGTCCTTTTGCATGATGAAAATCCGGGACACGTCATCGACGTGATTCCTAAATTCGCCATCACTCCCAACAACAATTCCCAGTTGCTCCTCAATGTCCAGCTGGTGATTCAGATAACCCGCCTCATCTTCCGCGACCAGTCTGTGTTTCGGACGTTCCTCGATCGAATTCACACGCTTTGGATCCCGCCTGAATAGAGGAATAATTCTGTTCCAGGCAGATACCATACCAAAGAGCTGTCCGGATGATCCGCTCCGAATACGCCCTCTCCAGATCACCATAGATCTTTCCTCTCTTGAAAGCGCGGTCCGGATGCGCGAGGACGCTGAACAGCCCTGTTTCCATTCCCTGGAGTATTGCCTCACAGAGACCTGGAGCCTCGTGCGACCGGTCTTCATCTTCATAGCTTGGGCGGCCGTCAGGGTTTTCGTAGAAATGCTGTCCGAGAATCAGCA
>CADCPV010000027.1 GCA_902803345.1 uncultured Eubacteriales bacterium
GCAAGAAGCGTCGTCGCGGAAATGACTGCATCAAAGAGTGCGTCTTTTCCGGAATCCCGAAGAGAATCCGAGTTTGCCCGGATGCCCTGCTTTTTCACATAAGTCCCGAGCAGGATTTTCACAATCACCGCGGTTCCGACGATGATCAGCGAGACGGGCGTATAATCCGGCGTCTGCGGCTGAATGATCTTTTTCACCGACTCCACAAAGGATGTGATACCGGCGTAGAGAATGACCGCTGAAATGATTTCAGCTGCGATGTATTCATAGCGTCCGTGCCCCAAAGGGTGCTCCCGGTCAGGCCGTTTCATCGCAAGCCTTGTTCCTATTATCGTAATCACCGAGGACAGCGCGTCCGATAAGTTATTGACCGCGTCCATCATGATCGCGATCGATCCTGTCAGAAATCCGATGACGGCCTTGAAGCCTGCCAGCAGAAGATTCGATCCGATTCCGATGAGGCTCGTACGGACGATGACCTTTCTTCGGGCATCCCCGGTGATTTTTTCTGCTTTTTCCATTGTTTTTTACTTCCGGCTTTTTGTCTCCTGGCTTTACAGCATCGAGGAACCGCCGGTCACGACCCAGGCTGCGAGCGTCGCGATCAGGATTGCACCGGTATAGACATTGCCCGTCTTCCGGTATACGATCGTCCCGAGCACGCTGAACACGAGCACCTGCGGGAAGAACACAATCAGAAGCGACATAAAGGGGCCGCCGAATGTGGATCCGAACAGAACGTCCGCGCCGGGTCCGATGCCGAGGAAGAACGGAATGTACTCAATCAGGATGATAATCAGGATTCCGCCTGCCATCATTACGGCGTTCCGCCACCAGTTCTGCAGGAAGCCTTTAAAGCCCGGTTCATACGTCCAGTTTGTACGCGCAGAAGCCATAATTTTGGAATTGTTCAGGATGAAGAACAGCGCGAATACCGGGATGTACACCAAAAACTGCAGGAAGCGCTCCCCGTTGAAACTCTTGAAGAAAGGCCAGATAAAGCGAAGATCCAGCTTGAAAATTGCTTCTGAAAGCAGGATACACAGATACATCAGAAGAACCGTCGCACATACCAGCACTGCAGACCGTAAGCAAAGTCCGATACTGATCTTATCCGGTTCTTCTGCCTTTGCGAGACCCATATCATGCCAGCTCTGGACCGTTCCTTTCTTCTTTCCGCGGATTCTTGATACCGCTGTCATCACCACCATGATCACAATCAGAAGCAGGTACCAGGCAATAAAACCGTTCCCGACCGTCATCCTGAACACGCCCTCCGGAAGCGGCAGCAGGCCGTGTCCGAGCTGTGTCATAAAGGGGTAGGTCGATGCCGCAATCAGCATCGTGATGATCGCGGCTTTCCACCACTGTCCGTTCGTCTTCGCACGATACTTGTTGGGAAGCGGCTGTCTCACCTTCTCAAAGAACGGAATCGCAAACAGAATCTCCATCCACGGAATCATTGACCCGATGATCAGAAGCATCGCCGCAAACACGAGCCATTCCTTCGCCATCGCAATCTGGGAATCCGAAGCGATCGCTGAGCTGTGTCCGGTCGCATCATCAAACCAGTCAATTGCCGCGGCAAGGCCTTTTTTATGATGCGTCGTCAGCCGGTGATTTGTCATAAGAAGCTCGATTCTTCTTGCAGAACCGTCCGAAAATCTGCCGTATGTGGTGTCCCACTTCGCATTCGCCGCATCTGTTCCGAGAAACTCCGTCCGAAGATCAGACTTTAAAAGTTCATCCGTAACTGTCCGCTTATAATCACGGAAATAGCTGAATTCGTCCCATTTTGCCTGCAGGAGAAGCACATTGCTGAAGTGAATCTTTTCCGCGTCATAGGCATCGTCTGTAAACAGTTCACCGCACTGGAGAACCGTCGCCTTCGGCTCAATATCCGTACCGGAGAAAGCTGCTGCAACCGACCAGGAGGACCAGGTGCCCATCGAATGGCCGGAAAGACCAAGCTTTGTATTGTCCACAAAAGGATACTCCGCGAGTACTGCATAGGCAATGCAGCCGCCGCAGGAGGAATCCGTCAGGATGTTGCCGTCCGGATCCGTCGTGTAGTGTTCATCGAAGAAGCTCAGGTTCGAGAAATTCATCATGATCCGGTAGCGCATCGGACCGCCGGTTGCTTTGAAGGTTCCTTCCGCCTCACTGTCCTCTCCGTAGTTGACCGTCACCTTGTGATTGACGTAGCCGCGGTACTTCAGGCCCGCTGTCGTGCGGCCGTGGCCGTATTCATCAATCGAAAGAACCACATAGCCCCGCCGTGCGAGCTCGATCGAATAGGCCGCGCAGGTCTCGTGGTCGTTCTGGTAGCCGTGCAGTAAAAGGATGCCCGGCGCCTTATTCTGCTCCGAAACACCGGCAGGCTTGTAAAGTTTGTAGAAAATCTGTCCGATGTTTTCGCCGTTCTGTTCAGCTGCAATATAGCCTTCCTCAATGTCCACACTTCCGCCGCCGTGCTGAACCGCGTTCGCGATCAGAAGACAGGCAAACGCCAGGATGAGAAACACGGCCAAAAGTACTGCAGCACGTTTTTTCTCTTTACTCATTCTTGCATCCCTCCGTTTGTAGTTGCCTTATCTGTTTTTTACAGACCGATCATCTCAATTTTCTGAAGAATTTCCGAAAGTGCATCGGTCTCATAGTCTTCGATCCGGCCCTGATCCGTGAGTCCGGAAAGCTTCGGGTCGATCGGAAGCTTCGCAACCGGTTCGATTCCGTATGCTTCTGCAAGCGCATCGATTCGGCTCTCACCGAAGATCGCGTGACGTTTCCCGCAGTCCGGGCACTCGAAATAGGACATGTTCTCGACGATTCCAAGTACCGGAATATTCATCATTTCCGCCATTTTGACGGCTTTTCCGACGATCATCGACACCAGTTCCTGCGGGCTCGTTACGACGATGATCCCGTCAACCGGCAGGCTCTGGAAGACAGTCAGCGGCACGTCGCCGGTTCCCGGAGGCATGTCAACGAACATCGCATCGACATTTCCCCAGGCCACATCGGTCCAGAACTGTTTCACGGCACCTGCGATCACAGGTCCGCGCCAGACAACCGGATCCTCTGCATTCTGCAGAAGCAGGTTCATCGACATGATCCGGATGCCGGATTCGGTCTCCACGGGATACAGGTTGATTCCGTCCGAAGTACAGTGGACAGACGCGAGGCCGAAGCCCTTCGGAATCGAAGGTCCGGTGATATCCGCATCCATGATCGCGGCCTGTTTTCCGGACTTCTGCATCGCCGATGCAAGAAGGGAAGTCACGAGAGACTTGCCGACGCCGCCCTTTCCGCTCACGATGCCGATCACCTTGCCGACGCTTGACAGTTCATTCAGTTTTTCACGAAAATCCTGCGGCGACTGTCTGGAATCACAGTTCAGTGCGCAGCTTTCACAGTTGTGGTCACAATTTTCAGGCATGATTGATCTCCTCCATCTCTGTTGTTTTTCCGCCTTTTACATTGAATCCGACTGCCGCAAGTAGGTACAGGCCTGCCTGAAGCGCACCGTAACCCAGCGCGACCGGCATCGGAGATTTGAAAGCAAATGCTCCGAGAATAAGCAGAATTCCCGCAATGACAAGCGACGCAAGATGCGTCAGCATATAAACCCAGAAGCGTTTCCAGTGGAACAGGAAGCCCATCGCCGCCGCAACGATCGTCATCACAAGCGCTCCGACCCCAAACCAGCGGTACATCGTCACACCGGCTTTCACAACCTCTTCGTTAGATGAGGAAATGAAGATTTTGAGCAGCCCTTCTCCGAAGAAGAAGCAGCAGAAAATCATCCCGAGTTCAAAGACCAGCGCCAGGATTGCGCCGATCATCGCGACAAGGTTCGCGCCGGACGCTTTCTTCACGCGATGGCTGATCAGCATCATGCCGATGGTAACACCGAATATCAAAAGCGATACGACTGAAACCGGACTCTGTATGACCGTATAGGTACTGATCGCAGTTGCACCGAGTCTTCCGACAAGCGGCGTCGCAAGAAGCGAGAACAGACTCTGGAAGATTCCGGCCAGAATATATACCAGAAGATAGTTCCGTTCAATCGCAAGCCTTGAGAACAGTCTCTCGGGTTTCCGCGGTTTTTTCTCACGCGGGGGTGCGGGTTTTTCAGGCGGCGGCACCGGTCTTTCATCAGGTTCCGGCATTTCCGCTCTCTCCGGCATCACCGGCTCTACCGGCGGAAGTCCCGCTCCGAA
>CADCPV010000028.1 GCA_902803345.1 uncultured Eubacteriales bacterium
ACCTCTGGGGTAGTTTGTCCACACTTGTCCACAAACTACCCCAGAGGTCATTTCATTGAGGTCATTTCATTACATCCTGTTCCGGATAAAGTCAAAGTATACCAACGCCGACAGCGTCACTGTCAGGATGTCCGCTGTCACCTGCGACCATACAATACCGTACATTCCGATAAAGTGGTTGAGTATAAAGAGCATCGGTATGTTGAAAGCCGCCCACCGCATAATTCCGAGAAACAGCGACCGCTCTCCCCTGCCAAAGCCCTGAAAGGTATAGACCGTGAAAAAGCTCATGAACATGAGCGGCGTCGCGAGGCTCCGGATCCGCAAAAAGTCCGTCCCCAGGCGCACTGTCTCGGGATCCGCGATAAACAGCCGGATGATCCCGCCGGCCATGACCTCGTACATCGCGACGCTGAGCGCGCCGACGATCAATCCCGTTATCAGTGAAAACCGTATGATCCGGAACATTCTTTTTCGGTCGCCCGACGCGTAATTGTAGGCGACCAGCGGCATCATTCCCTGACAGATGCCGATCCCCACATTCAGCGGCAGGCGCTCGACCTTGAGCACGATTCCCACTGCAGCCAGCGCGATATCCCCGTAGCCCGACATCAGCTTGTCGATCACAATGTAATCTATGTCAAAAAGAAGCGTCGCGATCGAGGATGGAATTCCCACGGTAAATACAGACCGAACACTCTCCGCTTCCGGAAGCCCGTTCGAGAGCCGGAACCGCAGTACTGTATCCGCCTGTTCCCGTATGATCGTCACGGTGAAAAAAGTGCACGCGCAGCAATTCGAGAGGAGCGTTGCGACTCCAACGCCCAGCACTTCATACCCCCTCGGAAACAGCACAAACATAAACAGCGGGTCGAGCAAAATATTCAAAATACCGCCCATCGCGATTCCGAACCCGGCTTTTCCCGATTCGCCCACGCTGCGCAGCAGATTTGCCATAACATTTGAGAGGACCGTCGGAATTCCGCCGAGCACAATGACACAGAAAGAGTACTGAGCGGCATAGGCGAGAGTGTTCCCGCTTGCTCCCAGAAGGCGCAGGATCGGATTCATAAACAGCAGCATGCCTGCCGAAAATACCGCTGTTGTGATGACGGCCAGATAAATGCTGAACGCGGAGACCTTCTCTGCTTCTTTTGCGTTCCCGGCGCCCAAAAGCCTGGAGATCAGGGCTCCTCCGCCAATTCCTGCGAGACCGGCAAGGGACAGACAGATATTGAACACCGGAAGGATCAGCGACACCCCGGCGACCATAAACGGGTTATTGGTTCTTCCAAGATAGAACGTATCCGCCATGTTGTAGACCAGTACGATCAGCTGGCTGATGATCGTGGGCAGGGCCATAGTCCTGACAGCTTCGGGCACAGGCATTGATTCAAATATAGTCTTGTTTTTATCCTGTTCCATCTTTTTCCTCTTTTATGGTAATATTACACTTACTTCACAAACAAAGGCGGTAATTTCTATGAAAACAAAAGACGATCTGCGCAGACTTCTGCTGTCGATCGACCACCGCGGCTATCCCGCCTACAAGGACGCCCGCGGCAAGTGGTCCTTCGGAAACTATATTTTGAGCATAGACCACGTACAGGGCGATCCCTTCGCCGCACCCTCGAGTGTAAGTGTGATCGTTCCGGGAAGCGTCGCCCGCTTTCCAAAAGAGTATACTTTCCCCGGTCACCGGCTGATCGCGCTGCAGGATATGCTGCTGCGCTTTTTTGGCAGGGAGATCCGCGGACGGGAGCGCCGGCGCGACGGCTCCGGAAAAAGCGGCCTGATCGACGTATCGCGCCCCGGACAGGAAGTCCTCGAGCGCACGGCGTGCCGTGTGGATCCCGGAAGCGGCGACGTCACCGTCCGATTCGAAATCGGTTTTCCGGCCAACGGACGCTCGATCAACGCGCGGGCGCTCATTCAGATTTTGGAAGAATTCCTTCCGGAAGTCGTATCTTCTTCTCTAGTATATCAAAATATCGATCAAAGGAAGCTATCTGGCGCCATCAATCTGTCCGACGACCAGGCCTATATCCGAAGCGTGCTGGACCGGAACGGGCTCTGCGCCTTTGTCGGCGACGGCTCTGTTTTGCCTCGCGGAAGCGGGATCTCTTCTCTGCCGATGAAGGGCGCGGTTCCCTTTGTGAGCCCGGAAGCACTGGCAGTGTCGCTGACGCTGCCCCACGCGGGCACTATGCGGGGCATGGGCGTCCGCAAAGGCGTCACGCTGATCGTGGGAGGCGGCTATCACGGAAAATCCACGCTGCTCGGCGCGCTCGAGAAGGGCGTCTACGATCACATTCGCGGAGACGGACGCGAATATGTCATTACAGACAATTCCGCGGTCAAAGTCCGCGCGGAGGACGGGCGCAGTATCACAAATGTCGATATTTCGTTATTCATCCGCGACCTTCCCAACGGGAAAGACACGGTGCGGTTCTCGACGGAAGACGCAAGCGGAAGCACTTCCCAGGCCGCCAATGTCATAGAGTCGGTCGGAGCCGGCGCCGGGCTCCTGCTCATCGATGAGGACACCAGCGCGACGAATTTCATGGTGCGCGACGAACTGATGGCGCGGGTCGTTTCCGGCGATAAGGAGCCGATCACGCCATTCATCTCCCGGATCCGCGACCTGTACGAAAAGGCCGGTGTCTCGACGATCCTTGTCGCCGGAAGCTCCGGGGCTTTCTTCCACGTTGCGGACACAGTGATCCAGATGGACCGGTATATTCCGGTGGAGATCACCGCGCGAGCAAAAGCGGCTGCTTCAGAATGGGCTTCCGCTTCCGGAACCGGCGCCGGTTCATACTCTGATTCCGCGGCATGCACTGGTTCCGCGAGTGATTCCGCTTCCGGCCCTGCTCCAGCTTCTTCGGATGCGGACGTTTTCCGGGCTCCGGGGTTCTGCCTTCCGACTGCGCCGCGCGTACCGTTCAAAAACAACGCCCTTCTCCGCGAAGGGCGCATAAAAGCCAAAGTATTGTCCACAGGCAGTTTTCTGCTCGCTCACGACGAACTTGATCTCAGAGGGCTGGAGCAGCTGGTGGACCGCGAACAGACGGCTGCTCTCGCACAAATCCTCAAATATATGGAACTGCACCTGATCGACGGGCGAACGCCCTTTGAAGAAATTGTAAACCGCATGCTTGCCCTCATAGACTCCCGCGGACTGGAGGAACTGTTCGACGGCTCCACCGTCCGGTGCGGACTTGCAGGCGTCCGAAAAGCCGAAATCGCAGGGATGCTGAACCGGTATCGGAAACTATAAACTTTATAAGCTTTAGACCTCTGGGGTAGTTTGTGGACAGATGTCCACAAACTACCCCAGAGGTCTATTAGCCTCATCAGCCCAGAGGTCTATCAGCCGTTCACGATCAATCCGCATCCGAAAGCGAACGCCATCACAAACGCGATATATAAAGCAAACCTCTTCCAGCCCATGGCAATCTTCAGAGCACCGAGGTTAGTGATCTTGGTGGCGGGCCCCGTGATCATAAACGCCGCGGC
>CADCPV010000029.1 GCA_902803345.1 uncultured Eubacteriales bacterium
AGCGTGATCAGGCCTTCCTTGCCGGGCTCGATCGTGTCCAGATAGAAGTAATCCTTCAGGTTGTCGGTCGCCCCCTTCAGACCTTCGAGATCCTTCTTGACATAGCCTTCGCCGCCGACCGAATCGCTCCGGAACAGGTCTTCCGGCTCTGTCGCGGACGGACTCTTGTAAACGAGCTCATAGGCATAAGCGCCGCCGCCTGCAGTCTTACTGGCGTCTTCCAGTGACTGGACGACTTCATTCAGCATATACCAGTCAACCGCTATATCGTAGTTGTTTCTGAGCCTCAGCGTAATCGTAACATCATCGCCGGGCTGCATGTTGTAGATCGCGTCGTTGAACTCCTTGGCACTGAAGTTGGATTCCAGGTTGCCGGAGGACGTTAATGTAACCCCCCAGGTATCGGGTGTCTTCGTCGAGTCCGCGAATACATTTGCCGAGAACGCCATGACAAGCATCAGAAGGACTGTAAGTACGGATAAAAATCTCTTCATCGCATCGTCCTCCTTACTTCAGCGAAAGCGTACTGCCGCTGATGACTACGTTCTTGCCCCAGGCGGATTTCACAGCGTCGGCCGCATTATGCGCCTGAACCGCGTCGACCTCAGCCTCTAAAACGAACTGATAGCCGTCGTAAATGTAAGTAGTCTTAATGGTAGTGTATTTCTTGCCGTTCATCGTGCTGACCGTCTCGTCCTGCTCAACCAGTGTTGCAATCTCGTCACTGATCATCACCGTGTCGGAAAGCGGAGTGGTCGTCTTCGTTTCGTCTGTGGTGCCGAGCATCTTGCTGTAGTAAAGAACGGTCCGTTCCTTTGTGGACGAATCCTTGTCAAGCAGCCAGTCGCCGGTGATCAGGTGCAGGTCGATCATGCTCGGATCCGGTTCCAGGGTCTTGTTGCCCTTGGGGTCCAGCCAGTATCTGTAGATCGTCACGCGGACAAATTCATCTACGGAGCCGGAGTTCGTTACGCTAAGCGCTTCCGTGTACTTCTTCCCGAGTTTCAGGACTTCATCCTCCCCGAGAAGATTCGCGCAAAGTGTGCCGATATGGTTTTCGCCGGGGGTCTCATCCCAGCTGCCGTCTGCCTTTTCCGTATCATAATCACGCCACGCGACCCGGACGCCGTTTTCATTCAGCGTAACACCGATATCGTTTAATTCGACGTGAGCGAAATAATCATCCGACTCGACATTCAGCACAGCTCTCGCTCCGCTGATCGAAGCGAATATCAGAAGTCCGGCTGCCACTGCAACCGCAGCGATCGAGAAAACCGGAGAAGTGATGATCTTTTTCAATGTCTTCATGATCAGTTCCCTCCTTCCTCGATAACAGTCTTGAGTTCCTGGGTCCAGTCAGCATACGGCTTGCCGTCGGCGTCGTATCTCGCGGGAATGCTTTCATAAAGCACGATTACGTTGAAGGTGTCGCCCGCTTCCGATTTGTCATTGGCGGGAACGCCTTCGATCTTCACATTCAGCACATTCTCCGTTTTGTCTCCGGGCTCCAGCAGTTCGCTGTAATACCAGAAGCCGTCTTCCTTATTCTCGGTCCATCCTGAGCCACTGTAGGTAAGCTTCTGATTGTCTCCGCAGAAGGCTTTCGCCCTGACGTAGACTGCAATCTTGTCATGAGTATTCGTGATGGTAATCGGCTTCGTCCAGTTCAGGACATCACCCTCTGAAATCACGGATTTCTCGCCGAGATGGATCGTCACGACTCCGCGCGCCGTCGCATAGGTAGTGAAGTAGCTCCACGCCGGAATCATCATGGCCGCAACCAGCATCACCATCGCAAGGACAAGCAGAACTTTATTCATTCTCTTCATGTTCCATGTCCTCCTTAATTCTCAGCCGCCTGGCTGTACGTGCGGCGTGTCAGATTCCACCTGCGTCCGGTTTCTTTGCCGGAAGAATCCTTCTCAATCACAAACTCGAAAGTGTTCTCAACCGATCCGCCGCCCTTGTCCGTGTTGTCATAATCGTTCTCGAAAGTCACGTTATTGACAACCGA
>CADCPV010000030.1 GCA_902803345.1 uncultured Eubacteriales bacterium
GCTTTGGTCGTTTCGCGTGCGTTCTCAAACACAGTGTGTTACAATATATATATCATAAAATCCAACAAATGAAAAGCATTTCGGATGTTGGATTTTGATTTCCAAGTTTTTCTCCTTTCCGAGCATGATGGCCCAAAACAGCCATCGCACGAATGCGATGGCCATTGAAAAATAATGTTATTAACTGTATTGCCCTAAAAAAGTTCTGAGACACTACTTATGCTGCTCACTGCCATTGCGCAAACAACTGTTTTCATCAGGAGGCTGCAGCCACTCCGTTTATATAGAGCGTAAAGCCGTTAGTGTCAATCTGATCAAGACTTCCTTCAAACTCTGTAATATAGCTGTCTGCCGTAAGAATCCATGTGCTTGTCGAGTCAAGTATTAGTGAAACTGTACCGGCTTCTTCGGAAACGGTTTCCCCGGAAGCATTCCTGATCACACCTGAAACAGCACCCGTGAACGAAGAACCTTCTGTCAGATTAAGCGTCATGGACGAATTGTCACCTACAAGAATCATTCCTTCAAGCGTCTGGTTCAAAGCATTCAATACAGCGATATTCCCCGCTCCTGACCAGCCGTCATCACAGACAGAAGTACGTTTTCACTGTCTTCATTTGTGATCTTCACGTTCTCCAGCGTGATGACAGCGTTCGTATTTGTCACATGGAATACATGGCCCGATTTACTGGTCAGGCTGCCGCCTGTCATCGTAAAAGCGGATGTCCCGCTGTCTGCATCGCCGGACATCGACTGATAAATCATAATCGTGTCAAGGAACGTCGCATTGCCGTTGCGTTTGGTATTGTTCGCTGTCAGGTCGCAGTCCGTAAGCGTGATCGAGTTCTTCCCTTCAATGCAAACGCCTTCGGAAAGGTTCGAAACAAGCGCCGCATTTGAAACGCTGATTTCGGCTGTTGAATAGATTGCGGGAGAACCGAGACCGTTTGTCGTATACGTGCCGCCGTCCACGGTAACTGTTCCGCCTCCACGGTCGGTACGGATTGCTGCGGAAGAACGTCCGGATGTCTCTACAATCAGATTACTGGCATAAGTAATTCCGCCTCCGGTTGTCATAATGCCGCCGGAACCGTCACCTGTAGTCGTAATTACAGTATCGCTGATTGAAACAGTTGTGCCATCACCGGAAGCACCGTTCTGTCCACCGTTTCCGCCGTACGAAAAGACGCCGTTTGCACCGTCCGCGTCGCTTGTGATCGTCCCGCCGATAATCGTAACATTCGCGCCGTCTTTTGCCAGGACTGCTGCATTCAGGCCGTAAAAGTTGCAGTTATCACCGCCGTCTGAGTCCCCGGTCTTTGTGACAGTCGGGTTCCCGATTGTCACAGAATCGGCAGTGCTGATAAGAATCGCGGATTCATCAGCAGTCACACTGGTATAGGTTTTATTCGACTGTGTATCTTCCGAATCGATTATTACAGACGCTGTATAATCAATATCAGAGCTGGAAGATCCGCCGCCAAAGCCGCCGCCATTACCGTCAGGAGGTGTTCCTCCGGGCTCACCGTGTTCGCCGTCTCCATCCGGAGGGGCGCCGTGTTCACCGCCATTGTCGGGAGGCGCATCCGGACGACCGTCACCAGTCTCCTGCCCTTCTTCACTTAAATCAGCGGTTTCAGCCTCTGTTTCGGAAATAACATTCATTTCTTCAGTAACATCTTTTGAATTAGTTGAACACGCAGCCGCTGATGCCAGAATCATAAGCGCTGCCAATGCTGTTGGAATCAGTTTTTTCATTTTCATAAGCCCTCCTGTTTGATGGGGCAAGTATATCATCATGACCTGAAACGAACCTGAAACCAAATTTTATCTGTCTTATCTTTCTCTGATCCTGCATTCCGGATCTTCGGCAGAGCCATAAAAAGCCGCCGCAATGATTGAAATCATTCAGCGACGGCCTAATGTTTATGCTGGGTTTATTCTCTGTCGTAGTAATCCACATTGTCCTCCAGCCGGTAAATCTTTCTCAGATCTTTCCCATATACACCGACTTTGTTCGAATCCGGATATACACAGACATTCGGGTCAGCAATTGTATCGAAATCAATATAGACAAGTGGATCACTGTCAGAAGCATTCGTCAGTTTGTGCGCTCCCTGCTCTCCTGCTGGAAAGAACAGAAGATCACCTGCACGAACTTCCTTTTCTCCTTCCAGTGTCTTCAGGATCCCCGTTCCGGAGATAATATAAAATGTCTCTTCCGACGTCAGATGATAATGATACGGGTAGTTCGATTTTCCCGGCGGCAGCTCATAAAAGGCGACCGAACTGTATTTTGAGTTTCCTTCCGTTAAAGCCGGATATCTTGTATACTCGTAAGTATTGCTATTTCCCCTCTTTTGAGGAGTTAAATTTTCCATCCTCGTATGAATGACCTTTGCCATCTTTTTCCTCTCCCTGAATCATTTATTTAATTGATCGCTGACAGATCTGCTTCCAGAATCCACTCCTTCTCTGTTTCACCAACTACACGAAAGCCTGCTGCTTCATGCATCCGTCTGGAGGGAAGATTCCATTTGTACACTTCAGAGCCTGTAATCTACTGATCCTTATGGTTTTTATAAACTGCCCCGTGAAGCCTTCTTTCCGGACACCTTTCAGGTGTGGGAAGTTTTAGTATCTGATATTTCCGGTCAGTATTATTTCATTCGTACCATCGCGTTCAAAATTTTCTCCGGCACCATAGTCCGGTATATGCTCTGGTAAATCTCACGGAAGTCCGCATCCGTTTTCCCAACCGGCATACGAAGGATAATAAAGTCTGCGCCGAAGGTCGCTGCCCTTTCTCCTGTGTCAGTCATGCCGTTTCGCAGATAAAAACGCAGTCTGCGTTCCCTGATCTCTCGGTCCTCCGCCGCGCAGGCCGGATCATCAACCTCTAAAATCGCACAGTCAGCGTCTTTCAGCTGATTCTCGCACAGCATTTTCAGAAACCTGCTTCCGATCCCTTTCCCGCGATGTTCCCGATCAACTGCATAATAGGCCAGAAGATAATATTCCTCGCCGTTTTCCGGCAGATAGACAAAGAATGCGTAAGCGAGCAGCTCATCCGCATCCTCCAGTCCGAAGCACCTGTAGATTCCCTTTCCGATTGCCCGCTCGATCACGATCAGGGGTTTCAGTTCATTCCCGGGGAAATCGTCAACCATTCGCCGGTGATAAATATTCCGGACTTCCTGTAAAGTAAGTTCTTTAATCGTCATGATTCTCTACCGTTTCCGATCTGAAAAAACGCTGACTTTTTTTATTCTGTTGGATGTACAAACTTGTTCTGAGTAGGTGAAATCTTCTCATGTATGGCGCTTCTGAAGCCTCATATTCTGCTTCGCTTATAATCATCGCATAACCTCTGTCAAGATTGCCCATTCTGCCGCAATACAATCTTCCGGTCTTTTGTATGAAACAAAGACGTGTCCCTTCCCGACAAATGGAATTTGTCGCTAAAAAGAGGTGTCTTATTTCATCTTTCTCTGAAATGAAGAAAAGATAGTATCCCAACAGGAAGAAAATATACACACCACGCTGCAAGA
>CADCPV010000031.1 GCA_902803345.1 uncultured Eubacteriales bacterium
GGGTTCATAGTTCGTAAGAAGCTCTACGGAACGGCCGTCCTCTCTGAGGTAATTCCGGACTGCCGCATACATCAGGGAATCATTCTCGTCGACCGACGCATTCAGCGTGAGATCGCGCATGTCTGCAGCGCCCTGCATCAGGGCTTTGATATCCACACCGGTTGCCGCGATCGGAAGGAGTCCGACTGCCGTCAGCACGGAGAAACGTCCGCCGATATTGTCCGGAACGACGAAGGATTCATAGCCTTCCGCGTCGGCCAGGTTCTTCAGCGCGCCTTTTACGCGGTCTGTCGTCGCGTAAATCCGCTTCGCCGCGCCTTCTTTGCCGTATTTTTTCTCTGCCAGTTCCTTGAATACACGGAACGCAATCGCGGGCTCCGTGGTCGTACCGGACTTGCTGATGACGTTGACGGAGAAGTCCCGGTCGCCGACGATCTCTAAAAGATGCGCTAAATAGGTCCCGCTGATCGAGTTGCCGGCATAATAGATTTCCGGCGCTTTCCGCTCTGCTTTCGGCAGGTTGTTGTAGAAGCTGTGGTTCAGGAACTCATTCGCCGCACGCGCCCCAAGATACGACCCGCCGATGCCGATCACGATGAGCACATCCGAATCCTCACGGATTTTCGCGGCCGCCTTCTCGATCCGGGCAAATTCCTCTTTGTCGTAGTTCACCGGAAGATCAATCCAGCCGGTAAAATCCGCGCCGGCGCCGGTTCCCGAAACCAGAACCTCTTTCGCCTCTAAAGCGCGCTTTTTCATGTTGGCAAGCACCTCTTCCGAGATATAAGACGCTGCCTTTGAATAATCAAAACTAACATTTTTCGTCATCGCATTTACCCTCTTTTATACCAGATTTTCTGTCAGATTCCATACGGAAAACACAGGAAAACTATGTTCCGTTTCCTCTCTCAGTATATACGAATTCCCCTGCAAGTGCAAGAAGTTTTTTTGCCCGGCAGGTGCTGAAAATGCCTCAGTAGCCCCTCCTGATATCTACAGTCCGCTCAGGTTTTTCTCCCCGGAAAAACCGCTCAAAATCCGACAGGAACAGTTCACAGATCCGCTGCACCGTGTAGGGAAGCGTCATGTTTCCGGAGATATGCGGCGTGAGAAGAAGATTCGGGCAGTCCCAGAACGGCGAATCCTGCGGCAGCGGTTCCGTCGAGAAAACGTCAAGCGCTGCAAAAAGCCGTCCTAACCGGAGCTCCGAAAGAAGCGCCTCTTCATCGATGCTGTTTCCCCGTCCGACATTGACGATAATCGCATAGTCCGGGAGAAGCGAAAGCATTTCCCGGGACAGAAGCCCCGTACTCTCTTTCGTACCCGGAAGCGACATAATGAGAACCTCCGTCTCGGGAAGGACTTCGGTGAGTTCCGATACCGGTACAACCCGGTCAAACATGCCGCCAGGATTCTGCCCGCTCCGGTTCACGCCGACAATGCATGCCGGACGAAAGCCGCGCAGTTTTTTCAGCGTTTCCTGGCCGATATCGCCGGTTCCGAGCATCGTAATCCGGGATCCGAGGATGCTTCTCACGGGAAGATTGCGGACCCATTCGCGCCGGGAAACGATTTCCCGGTACTGTTCCCGCTGCCGCATCAGTTCAAGAAGCATTAGAACGATATGCTCTGAAATCGTGACGCCGTAGGCGCCGGAGGAATTGCTGAGGATCGCCTGATCCGGCGCAGCGTCCCATACCCTGACAAAATGATCCACGCCGGCGGAAGGCGCACAGAACCAGCGGAGTTTTTTCGCCGCAGGCACAAGCGCCGGATTCCCGGAAAGGATGACCGAGGCATCCGCTGCCTCCGAAAGCGCATCTTCTGTCTCATCGAAGAAGACCGCCGTATAGTTTTTAAGGTCAGCGGCTTTCCGGATCATCTGCCGCTGTGTTTCATTGAATTCAGGAAGGTTTACCAGAAGTTTTTCCATGATGTCTCTCCTTTTGTCCCCTTAAATCTGCAGGTCAAATCTCCTGCCCTTCAGCATGCATTTCTCTTCGTCAATGCACAGAAGATGCACATTGATATCGCCGCGCGCAGTCCGCCTGACATAGACGACCATGTTGCCGTCCTGGGTCTTCCGGTAGTTTTCCGAGAAAGGCGTGAGATCCGAGACGCAGCCGGAATCAATCGCTAAAAGCTCGCCTGTCCCTTCGACCTGTACCTGGAAAATCCGGTCATCCGTCGTCCGGTTGCCTTCCTGGTCCCGGAGTTCCACGATGATCTGGAAAATGTATCCGACATCGTCCGAAGCGTCGTCGAAACGCCGGTTTGTAATCAGGTCGCCGTCCTGCCACAGCGAAACCTCCGCGCTGACGGCCTCGGTATCGGAGAACGGCGGCTTTTCCGCTTCTCCGCCCCACAGCTTCGCGCGCTCATAATAGATATCCTTCGGGAAAGCGTCAGTCGTGAGAAGCCCCGCCTCGCTGCAGTAGATAGGCCAGCCCTTTGCTTCACCCAGGAAATCGATTCCGCACCACAAAAACTGTCCGCAGACAAAGTCCCGGTCAAGAACTGCCTGCCAGGCTTTGGCACTCTTCCCGTTTTCCGAACCGATCATGGCTTTGTCGGGGAATCTCAGGTGATCCTGGTCATAATACTCCTCTTTGTAGTTGTAGCCGATCACATCAAGAGGATCCAGGAATCCAAGGTACGAACTGAGCTCGGGGAAGGCTGATGCAAGCGTCACGGGACGCGTGATATCCTCTTCCTTCACAATCGCCGCAAGCTCCTTTGCGATCACGGAAATCCGTTCCATGTTGGGCTTGTCGGGATTATACTGCCGCTCCTGTTTCGGCTTCCCATTGTCGTTGTTTCCGGTCATTTCCTGGAATTTCGGATGACAGTAGGGGTCGTTCGGATAATCAATTTCATTGCCGATGCTGTAAAGAATTACCGAAGGATGGTTCCGGTCACGCCGCACCATGGAACGGAGGTCCCGCTCATGCCATTCCGGGAAATCTTCGAAATAGCCCTGATGGCGCGGCGGATAGACATTATGTCCCTGCCACCACTTGTTTTTCGCAGCCTCCCATTCGTCAAAGGCCTCATCCATGACGAGAAAGCCCATCGCGTCGCAGAGATCATAGAGTTCCGGCATATGCGGGTTGTGGCTCATGCGGATTGCGTTCGTGCCCATGGCGCGGAGCACCGCAAGCCGCCGCTGCCAGACCTCCGCCTTCATGGCAGCACCAAGCGGTCCGCCGTCATGATGCAGGCAGACACCCTTGATCTTCTGGGACTCATCATTCAGGAAGAATCCACGGTCCGGGTCAAATTCGATCTTCCGGATGCCGACTTTCTGTTCATCCACAAAAGACCATTCCGAATCCGTCTGGTACCAGGAGCGAAGCGTATAGAGAAGCGGGTCCTCGGTTGACCACAGAAGCGGATTCTCCACAATGCCCCGGAGCGTTTTTTCCGCGCTCCCGCCGGCAGGAACCTCCGCCTCGCCCTCACAGACCGCAACCGCGCGCTTTGTTACGCGGTGCACAAGCTCCGTATGAATCCGCACCGTCTTACTGCTGTCGCTGTCGTTTCGGATCTCATGGCGCACCACAATGTCCGCATGTTTTCTGGAAACATTTTCCGAGGAGAAGAATACGCCGTGAAACTCAGGATGCACCGGATTCTCCAGGAAAATCTGCACTTTCCGATAGATGCCGGAACCCGTGTACCAGCGGGAGTCGGAGATGTCCGGATGGCTCACGCGCACCGCAAGTATATTTTCCTTCTGTCCGAACTGCACCGCATGGGTAATATCATAGGAGAATTCCGTATAACCGTTCGGATGCTTCCCAAGATAATAGCTGTTGCACCAGACCTGGCTGTTCTTGTATACGCCATCGAAAACGATCCGCACACGCGAACCGATATATTCATAAGGCAGACGGAACCGGAGGCGGTACCAGGAAATGCCGCCCGGCAGATACCCTGTCCCGGAGGAGCAGGTCCGCGAGAACGGCGCTTCGACCGCCCAGTCGTGCGGTACCATGACCTTCCGCCAGCCGCTGTCGTCAAATCCCTTCCCGAAGGCATCATCGCAGTCTCCCAAGTGGAAGCGCCAGCCCTCCGTCATTGTCATGACCAGTTTATCCATGAAGAAATCCTCCCAGTCTGTTTGTCCTTCATTGTACTCTGAAACCGGGCCTTTCGTCAAATAAATTTTCAGTGAACTTTATGCATTTCGTCTGTTCATACCTCGTTCACGGTTTTTTAACGGCTTTTAGGCTTGCTTTTTTCGGCCGAATCTCCTATAATAGAGACAAGAAAAGTGCCGCATCTTTTTTCACGGCAAAGGAGGACACCAAATATGATTCAGTTGGTTATCGGCGCCAAGGGCAGAGGAAAAACCAAATATCTTCTCGACACCGCCAACGCGGCAATCAAAGAGGCTGACGGCCGGATTGTTTACATCGACAAGAGCCTCAATCATATGTATGAACTGAATAACAAAATCCGTCTCGTAGACGCTTCCCGCTATCCCTTACGGAGCGGTGATGAATTCATGGGATTCATTCTCGGAATCGTCTCTTCCAATTACGACATTCAGCAGGTTTATCTTGACAGCTTCCTGAAGCTCGCGAAATTAGAGAACCGCGACGACGACCAGGAGCGGATCAAGGACTATGTCAATCAGCTTAATTACGTCAGCAATCTCCACAATGTGGATTTTATTATAAGCATGAGCAAGGCTTATGAGGATCTGGACCCGGATCTTCAAAAGTTCGCCGTAACAGAGTTCTGAGAGTCAGGGTAAGGACATGAAAAGCCGCCGGTAAGAATCCGGCGGCTTTTCATGTCCTTACAGCACTTTTCTCAGCACTTCCGCGATTTCTTCGGCCGCAAGCGCGTGGGATTTCGGTCCCGGATGGCCGCGGGA
>CADCPV010000032.1 GCA_902803345.1 uncultured Eubacteriales bacterium
GAAAGACTTCGGAAGGAAGGGATCAGAAACAGTGAAGCAGACACTGACGTTATAAGGTAATCGATTTTCAGGACACAAAAGGAAGGTAAAATCTTGAACAGAGAAGGACAGATTGATGAATGGATCCGGGTGCATCGGGAAGAAATGATAGAAGAACTCATGGACTTTGTCCGGCATCCGTCAGTATCCCGGGCCGATCTTTGTAAAGAAGGCGCACCCTATGGACCGGACGTAAAAGCCATGCTGGATTTCGCGCTTCAGCGCGGGCATGATTTCGGCTTTCGTGCAGAGAACCATGACGGGTACTGCGGATCGGTATGGTATGGCGACCAGGAGGAAGAAATCGGCTTCTATGCACATCTGGATGTTGTTCCGGAAGGATCGGGGTGGATATACGAACCCTATCAGCCGGTGTTGAAGGACGGATTTGTGATCGGACGCGGTGCGGATGACAACAAGGCAGCGGCTGTTCTGGGACTTTATATGATGCGTTTCTTTCAGGACAGCGGCATCCCCCTTCAAAAAAGCATTCGGATGATACTTGGATGTGCTGAGGAAACCGGTATGGACGATTTCAGGCAGTACCAGCTGCGGGGCGGAAGACTGCCGTCTTTCGGAATTGTCGCAGACGCGGGCTTCCCGGTATGCTATGCGCAGAAGGGCGGCTGGAACGCCGACATCCTTGTTCCGAAGGGAAAGGATATCCTGGACTTTCACGCAGGAAATGTCCGGAACGCTGTACCAGGCGAGGCCTTTCTGACACTTCGTGCGGATGCCGAAGAGATCCGGACGCTGTTGTCAGATGTTGAAGGAATTTCTGTCACAGACGAGGGAGATGGAACAGTTCTGCTTACGGCTCTTGGCAAAGGCGGACACGCTGCTTTTCCTTCCGGAACAGACAATGCGGCGACAAAGCTCGCACAGGCAGTGACAGAAAAGCTTCCGGAAGACCGGTACGATATTCGCGGGCTGGATTTCATTGCCAGGGCTTTCCGAAATCCATATGGAGAAGGAATAGACTTTGCATGCGAGGATGAAATCAGCGGGAAACTGTCTTCGAATGCAGGCGTATTCCGAACAGAAGGAGATGGAATCCGCGTACTTCTCGATATCCGGTATCCCGTAACGGCAGACATCGATACCATGACGGAAAGTTTCAAAAGTCTCCTTCAGGCAAACCGGGTCAGCCTTCTCGCGTTGGATATAGAAAAGCCATTCTATATCGCAAAGGATGATCCGAAGGTGCAGACTCTTCAAGACTGTTACCGGGAGATAACAGGAAGGGAAGACGAGCCCTATTCGATGGGCGGCGGAACCTACAGCAGGGTCATTCCGGGAGCCGTCAGTTTCGGCCCCGGACTTCCGCATGATGAGAAGCCGGAGTTTTTGCCGGAAGGCCACGGCGGCGCGCATGGACCGGACGAGGTTCTACATGTAGAGAGTTGGCTTCAGGCTTTCAAAATCTATCTGCTGTCCATTCTCCGGCTGGCAGGAACATTGGAAGAATAACAGATGGGAATGAAATGCCGACACTGAAACCTGTATCCCCGGCGTGATCCTGATCCCCGCCGAAACAATCGAAAGCGTCCGGTCAGAGGAACTCCCTGATCTTTATCAGACAGCTTTGGTATATTTCCATTCAGGTGTATTAATCCTATTACATACAGTTACAGAGGATAATGAGAGGTGAGCATCATGAAATCATACACTTTCGGAACTGACTACTATCCCGAGCACTGGCCGAAGGAACGCTGGCCCGAAGACGCTCGCATGATGCGGGAAATGGGTATTGAGATTGTCCGCATGGCGGAGTTTTCCTGGCAGAAATTCGAACCCCGGGAAGGCGAATTCCACTTTGAGGATCTGGATGAGGCGATTGAAATTCTCGCCTCAGAAGGCATCGACGTCATTCTCGGGACACCCTCGGCGGCTCCGCCGAAATGGATCATTGACCGGAATCCGGAAATCCAGCCGATGGATCAGAACGGTCTCCGCCGCTATTTCGGATCCCGGCACCACGACTGCCAGTCCAACCCCGTGTACCGTGAACATATCCGGCGTTATGTGACAGCCTTTGCGAAGCATTATGCGAAGAACCCGCATGTGGTTGGCTGGCAGGTTGATAATGAACTCGGAAACAGCCACAATGACCTCTGCTATTGCGACAGCTGCCAGAATCGCTTCAGGCTGTGGCTCCGGGAAAAGTATGAGACGATTGAGCGCCTGAATGAAGCCTGGGGCACAGCTTTCTGGAGTCAGGGATACGATGATTTTGACAGCGTTTCTGTTCCGAAAACGCCTGCAGCCGGCGGGCTGAACCCGTCTCTTGCCCTGGATTTCAAGCGTTTTACCTCGGATCTGATCTGCGAGTTCCACGCCTTTCAGGCGGAAATCCTGCGAAAAGCCGCCCCGGATAAATTCATCACGCACAATCTGATGGGCTTCTGCTCCAAACCGAATTATTATGAGCTCGGAAAGCAGCTGGATTTTGCCTCGCAGGACCAATATCCGGGCGGACATTTCCTTGCGGATCCCAATGCCTATCACGGCGACAGAAACGCTGCCGAACTGGATTTTATCCGCAGTGTAAAGCATCAGTCTTTCTGGGTAATGGAGCAGCAGAGCGGCATTACCGGCTGGGAGATCCTCGGCCGGGCACCAAGACCCGGGCAGCTCGGACTCTGGGCTATGCAGTCCGTGGCACACGGCGCGGACACGATCGTCTTCTTCCGCTGGCGTTCATGCGCGATGGGTACTGAGCAGTACTGGCACGGTATTCTGCCGCATAACGGCGTGCCGGGACGCTACTATCGGGAGCTTTCCGCCCTCATGCGAAAATACGCGCCGCTTCTTCAGGAGATGCACGGATCCGTGCCGAAGGCAGAGGTAGCGATCCTGCGGTCCATTGATCAGGAATACGCGATCGACATCCAGCCGCATCACCCTGACAACAGCTATATCTCTGAGATCATGACCTATTACAGCGCCCTGCACCGGGCAAATATCCCTGTGGATTTTGTATCGGATGAAGATGATTTTTCCGCCTACAAAGTCCTGATCGCTCCCAAGCACTTCCTGATGAATGAAGCGCAGGCGGAGAAGCTGAAATCCTTCGCTGAAAATGGCGGACAGCTTCTTCTTTCATGGCGCTCAGGGATCAAGGACGATACCAATCTCTGTCATACCGGCGGCGTGGTTCCGGCGATCATGGAGAAACTGACCGGCGTGAAGCTTTTGGAGTATGACTGTCTGCGGGATACAGAGGGCTGCGTGGAGTGGGATGGTGAGCAATACTCCTGTCTTCACTGGTGTGATATCCTGGATCTGTGCGGGGCAGAGGTTCTCGCAGAGTACGGTCATGAGTTTTACAAAGGAACGCCGGCTATTACCAGAAACACCCTCGGAAAAGGTAACTGTCTCTACATCGGGACGACCATGGATGACCGGCTTTCGGACCGGGTGGTCCGTGAACTCTGTGGACCGGCAGGCGTATCACCGCTTCTTGAAACTCCATTCGGCGTGGAAGCAGCTATGCGGGTTTCGGATAATAAAGAGTACCTGTTTTTGCTGAACCTTCTTGGTGAAGAACAGAAAACCGGGATTCCTGCGGGCTTCGAGCCCTGGGATCGGGAGGCGTTTGACGGGACTTTAAGCCCGTATGATGTACGGGTTTTTGTAAAAGAACTGCAATGACCGAACCACTGATCGGGAGAAATAAAAGTGCTTTGCTGAGGAAGAATTTTTTGATCCTGACAGCATATGATTTTTAGCATAAGGTGGAAACAACAAATAATTCAGATTGACTTTATCTAAAAGAAAGGTCATCCAGGGCAGGTAAAGGAAGCCTGTGAAAAAAAACATAAAGGAGAACGCCATGCATCAGATCTACAACCCCTATCTTCCATTGACGGAACATGTTCCGGACGGAGAACCGCATAAGTTTAACGGCAGAGTCTACGTTTACGGTTCTCATGATAAGCCGGGCGGTACCAGCTATTGCGAAGACCACTATGTTACCTGGTCTGCGCCGGAATCGGACCTCACCGACTGGCGTTATGAGGGTGTTATCTACCGGAGAAATCAGGACCCCACAAACGCCTCGGACACGAAGCAGCTCTGGGC
>CADCPV010000033.1 GCA_902803345.1 uncultured Eubacteriales bacterium
CGGGATTCGTGGTCGGCGACAATCAGGATCTTCATACAGAGCCTCCATCAAGGGGCTCTTTCTTTACACCCTGCATCATCACAAGGGAACGCGCTTCCGGACAGAGATCCTCGATCGAAGGAATATGTCCGACAACGTTTTCAAGAAGCCAGTCCATGGATGTCAGGTCCCGAAGCGACATGGAATCGTGCTCGTCTGCCTGGATTACCTGTTCCTGTGACCGGAGGATACCATAGAATGGCGTGAGTGAGCCGCTGCGGATGCTGCTGGTGAGGAACCTGGCAAGACGCGCAACGGCGTCCGGTACCCGGTCGTTGATGATCAGGTCAATGGCTTCCGCATTAAAGCCCCAGAAATAATTGAGGGCACGGTGGTCGTTTTTCTTTTCAACATCCTCCCAGCTGCCGTTCTGGATACTCTCAATGATCCGCTGATAGACGACACCCCAGTTTCCAAGCGCCATTGCGAGACTTTCGACCTGATGCTCCTCCGTATAACGGTAGAGTCCAAAGTCGCGGGCATATTCGTTGACAGGCGCGTTGAGTTCGCGGCCGGAGATGATGCTGATGCCTTCATTCCAGAATGTTTCTTCCGGATTTGCGCCGATTTCGCCGGTCCAGATAATGTGGACCTTTGCCCGCGGATTGACCATGCGTACACCGTTTGCAAAAGCATTCAGGTTTGTGATGTTTGCGCTGGAGGGGCAGAAGGAAAGGTATCCGATCTTATTATTGTCTGCCATTGCGCCGGCGATTACACCCGAGATGAATTTTGCTTCATAGGTGCGGGTGTAATAGGTGCGGATGTACCGGTGGGCGAAATTCAGGGCGCAGCAGAGAATCTTGACCTGTGGATGAGCGACAGCCGCTTTGAGACTCGAGTCAAGATATTTCGCAGAGGTCATGAAAATGATGTCTGCGCCGTCCTGTACAGCCGTTTCCAGAAGTTCATCCGCCGAGTTCTCACTGTCTGCATTCTCATAGGTGACGGTGTGGATTTTCTCTCCGAACACTTCATTGATATGCTGGCGTCCGAGTTCGTGTCCATAAGTCCAGCTGTGCGTTTCCGGCGTTTTTTCGTAGATAAAGGCGACTTTGAGTTCCTTATCCGGGAGGAAAAGCCGCTCGAAGATGCTCTTTTTTGCACCTTCTTCGCTGTCAGTCACAAGGCTGACGGCTTCTTCCTTGGTCCTGAGCACGAATTCATCCCAGATTTTTTCGAGATTCTGACGGATTTCATCCGGAACACTGTCGAGCGTCTCCCGATAGCCGTAAATTTCCAGATAGATCAGATAAGCGTCACCGTCGGTCAGATTCGGAAGTTTATCGCCGCCAAGCGCGCGGAAGGCAGCCTGAAAACGAAGGAAAGAAGCCCGGAGATCCTTAAGGTCATATTCGTCCGGGAGCGATTCCGGGGAGAAGCCGGTGAGCTTCAGGAATTTCATATAGTCTCCCGGCCGTGTCATGATCAGGTAATTGACGGGCACTGTCCGGTAAAACTCCAGAAACTCGAAATAGACCCGGATCTCCGGGTTGTCGGAACGCTGCGGAATCAGCCGCGTCACTTCTGCGGAAATCGTAACTGCCCCGTAGAATTTCAGCACGCTGACACGTTTGTTTCCCTCCACTACATAATAGCGGTGAAGGTATTCATAGACCTTGACCGCGTCGTGGATGCCTTCTTTTTCATGTGCGGTGATCAGCCTCCGGTATTTTCCGGCAAATTCGGTCGCGTCGTTCATGAGCGGCATGAAGTTTGCCGCAAAGGCCGTGTGGCGTCCTGCGGCATAGGTGCCGACGATTAATTCGGCCGGAATCTCCTGGAGTCCCAGATACTGGTCGGAAATCACGCCGGTGTGGCGGGTGATTTCCTCGAGGACCTGAAGATAGGGGTATTCGCCGCGTGCAACTTTATCTCTGTAACAGCGCTCGCCTGCCCGGCGGGCTTCCTGATAGGTATAATCCATAGTGATAAATCCTTTCTGAATGCACTGATATTATACCACTTTTCCGGATAAAGATCAATCCGGCTGGTTGCTTTTCAGAAAGGGCTCTGATATAATTGAAACAAATACTGCGGGCGGGAACGCGAATCGCCTGCAAAAAGGAGCCGGAAATATGAATACGAAGGACTGGAAGCCGGAGTTTCGGGAGCGTTACCTGAAACACGCAGATGAACTCAGATGGCTGTACTGCGAACTCTATCACAATGACCTTCAGGCGTTCGACTATTTTACGGAGATGATGTACCAGGCCTATCTTGCGCGTCCGGAGCGGCTGAAGCTGATGGACCGTGCACGCGAAGCCTTCCCCGAATGGTACAGGGGACACAGTCTTGTCGGCATGCTGATGTATGTGAATGCTTTTGCGGGAACTTTGAAGGGCGTGGAGAAGAAACTGGACTATATCAGCGAATGCGGCGTAAATTACCTGCACCTGATGCCGCTTCTTGAGAGCCCGAAGGACCGTTCGGACGGCGGGTATGCGGTCAGCGATTTCCGGAAGGTCCAGCCGGAACTTGGCACGATGGAGGATCTTCAGTCGCTTTCCGACAAGTGCCACGACCGCGGTATTGCATTGTGCCTGGACTTTGTCATGAACCACACAAGCGAAGACCATGAGTGGGCAAAACGGGCAAGGGCAGGAGAGCGGGAATACCAGAACCGGTATTTCTTCTATGACAGCTGGGAAATCCCGAACGCCTATGAACAGACCGTTCCGCAGGTCTTCCCGACGACCGCGCCCGGGAATTTCACCTGGTGCAGGGAAGCAGAAAAGGCGGTCATGACCACATTTTACCCCTACCAGTGGGACCTGAATTACTCGAACCCGCTGGTCTTCAACGACATGACGGACAACATGCTGTATCTGTGCAACCACGGTATCGACATCATCCGTCTCGACGCGGTGCCCTACATCTGGAAGGCACTCGGGACGCCCTGCCGGAATCTCGCACAGGTGCATACGCTGGTCCGCATCATGCGCATGGTGACGGAGGTGGTCTGCCCGGGCACACTGCTTCTCGGAGAAGTTGTCATGGAGCCGAGCAAGGTCGTTCCGTATTTCGGTTCTGTCGAAAAACCGGAATGTCACATGCTTTACAATGTGACGACCATGGCATCAATCTGGCACACGGTCGCTACGAAGGATGTGCGCCTTTTGGCAGAACAGCTCAGGAAGGTATTTGCCCTCCCGTCGCAGTACACGTTCCTCAACTATCTCCGTTGTCACGACGATATCGGCTGGGGGCTGGACTACGAGTTTTTGAAATGGTTCGGAATGGACGAGGTGGCGCATAAGAAGTACCTGAATGATTACCTGACCGGCAAATGGCCAGGCAGTCCGGCGCGGGGCGAACTGTACAACGATGATCCGAGGCTCGGCGATGCGCGGCTCTGCGGTACGACGGCATCCCTGTGCGGGCTGGAGGCGGCGCATAAAGGAAAGAACCGGGCGGCAGCAGAAACAGCACTGCGGCTCGATCTGATGTTGCATGCCTTTATGTTCACGCTGAGCGGTGTGCCGGTTCTCTACAGCGGAGACGAGATCGGACTGGAGAATGACTACAGCTATCATGACGATCCGGTGAAGGCGGAAGACAGCCGCTACCTGCACCGCGGGAACATGGACTGGAAGCGGGCAGCGTCAAGGAACCGCAAATCCGGCATCGTATCAGAGCTTTTCCACACGCTTCTCACGATCGAAGGACAGCGTTCTGAGTACAATGTCTTTGACGATGACGCGGATACCTGGGTGCTGGACACGAAAAACGACCATATCCTTGGCATCGGCCGGTATTACCGGGAGGAGAAGCTTTTGGCGCTGTTCAATTTCAGCGATCACGAAGAAACGAGTCTTCTTGGGGATCCGGAAACCTACCGCGACCTGATGAGCGGTGAAACCCTGAAAGCAAAAGTCGTGACAATTCCGGCCGGCGGATTCCGGTGGCTGTTGCATCAGTATTGAGAAAGA
>CADCPV010000034.1 GCA_902803345.1 uncultured Eubacteriales bacterium
CGGTAGACTTCCTTCAGGCCGGGGTTCGTGACCTTTTCGATGTTCTCGGAAATCTTGATGCGCGGCTTCATTTCGCCGTCTTCCTCGACTGCGCAGAGCTTGTAAACGGCGCCGAAAACCGGTTCGGAGCGGGCGGTGATCATGCGCTCACCGATGCCGAAGGAATCAATCTGTGCACCCTGCTGCAGAAGCGAACGGATCGTAAACTCGTCGAGGGAATTGCTGACAACGATTTTGGCGTCGGTAAAACCCGCCGCATTTAGCATCTTCCGGGCTTCGATGGAAAGATATGCAAGGTCTCCCGAATCCAGACGGATTCCGTAGTTTTTGGACTGAATTCCCTGCTCTTTCATTTCCCGGAACACGGTAATTGCATTCGGGACGCCGGATTTCAGCACATTGTAGGTATCCGCAAGCAGGATGCAGTTGTCCGGATAGACACGGGCAAATTTCCGGAAGGACTCCAGCTCGTCGCCGTAGAACATGACCCAGCTGTGGGCCATCGTTCCGCCGACCGGGATGCCGAAGTATTCGCCGGCGGAGACTGTCGCAGTTCCGTTCACACCGCCGATATAGCAGGCGCGCGCGCCGTAAATCGCGGCGTCGTTGTTGTGGGCGCGGCGGGCGCCGAAGTCCGAAACCGCCCGGCCTTTTGCCGCGTACACAATCCGCGCAGCCTTGGTCGCAATCAGCGACTGATGGTTAACCTGCGCCAGGATCTCCGTCTCCACAACCTGTGCCTGCACAAGGTCCGCCACAATCGTAATCACAGGTTCATTCGGATACATGACCGTCCCCTCCGGGAAGGCATACACGTCGCCCGTAAAGCGGAAATCGCGCAGATACGCAAGAAAGCGCTCGTCAAACAGGTTCAGGGAACGCAGGTATTCGATATCCGCATCCTCGAAATGCATGCCCGTCAGGTACTGCAGCACCTGTTCGAGCCCTGCGAAAACCGCAAAGCCGCCGCCATCCGGGTTTCTGCGATAGAACACGTCAAAGGCCACGCGCCTTCTGTTGTCCTCGCCTAAGAAATACCCCTGCGCCATCGTCAGTTCATAAAGGTCCATCATCATGGACAGGTTCCGTTTGTCGTAAATATTGTTTTTCATCCCCGCTCCTTTTGCCGGATCAGCAAACCGTGATCTGGCAGCTTCTCATGGTCTCAAGCGCCGCTTCGTGCTTTTCAGGCGTAACGCCGGCACAGCACTTCGAATCCACAAAAATCGGCACTTCGGGCATTGCGGCCTTCAGAAGAAGCGCGTTGGATACGACGCAGATGTCCGTACAGAGGCCGATCAGTTCAATGCTCTCGATCTCCTCTTCCCGTTTTTTCAGGTAAACGCCGAGATCCACCGATCCGAAGGTTCCTTTCAGGAACACCTTTGCTTCCGGCAGGAACTCCTGAAGCTCCGGAATTACCGCATGTCCTTCCGTCCCTTTCATGCAGTGAAGAACCGGCAGGAACTTTCCTTCCTGCGTTTCCATGTAGTTTTCCTCATGGGTGTCCTGCGTAAAGATCACCTCACCCGAAAAGGCGCGGATTTTTGCGGCGACAGCTGGCACAATCGCCTGCGCCTCTTTCGTTCCGAGTGATCCGTCCACAAAATCTTTCTGCATGTCGATTACCAGAAGATACTTTTTCATCCTGATCCTCCTCTCAAGTCCCGGTGAAAAGCCTGCACTGTACTTTTCTCCTGTAAATCTGGGCAGGCCTGTGTTTCTGCCCCCGGACACTCTCCCCTGTCGCTTCCACAAGGTCCTTTGTTTTCCGGGTGAAGTTGTCGATCTTTGCGCCAAGAACAGCTTCAAAGGTGCTTCTCAGCTCACTGAGCGTAAACTGTTCGCCGGTCAGCATGAAGCCTTCTTCTTCCGTGTACAGATCATGACGCAGTTTATCCATTGCTTCCGTAATCATGGATGCATGGTCGAAGGCCAGTTCATCCATCCGTTCCGAAACTCCATCATTGTACAGGATTCCCTCCCCAACTCGGTCCGTATAAAACCAGGTGCAGAATTCCTGCTCCGGCGTATCGGTCAGGACGCCGAGATAAACACAGGAGATGACCCGCCACCGGTCGTCCCGCGCCGGGTTGTCGCGGATCGTAAACTGCCGGGCTGAGAAGCAGCTGAATCCGAGTTTTTCCGCCGCCTTCCCGTACAGGATCTCCTTCAGTGTTTTATCGATATCGACGAAACCGCCTGCAAGCGACCATTTTCCGTTTTCAACATCCTGCAGCGCCCTTTTTATCAGCCCTGTCTGAAGTTTTCCATCCCGGACGCGAAACAGCACGAGATCCGCCGCAACTGCCGGCCTTTCATAATCCAGAAAATCCATCTCTTTGACCTCCGAACAAAGTATAGCACAGTTTTTCGGATTTGTAAATAGTTTTTATCATATTGATAAATACTGTTTTCCAAAAGCACTTTTCAGAAGGTTTTCCGACTCGAAACAGGTTCAACGAAGGGGCTTCCGGATGATTTTATTCTTGACAAGCGGGGGAATCGGGACTACACTTTCCATCAGAGAGGGAACAGATCTTTTCGGTCTGGTGGAGAGAAATCTATGACAACACTGAAAAACCTGAAAGCAGGCCAGCGGGCCGTGATCCGCACCGTCGGCGGCGAAGGCGCGCTCCGGCAGCATTTCCTGGACATGGGCGTGATCGCGGGCACGGAAGTGAAGGTCGTCAAATTCGCGCCGATGGGCGATCCGATGGAGCTTCTGATCCATGGCTATGAACTGACGCTCCGTCTTGCGGACGCGGATCAGATTGAAGTGGAGCTTCTGCCGGAAGAAACGCCCGACACAGCCGGAAAAACAGCTGAAAAGGAACGCCTCCGCCGCGCCCACCCGGGCCTCGGTGAAGGCGGCAAATATCATCCGAAGGGCTCCGGAGACCCGCTGCCGGAAGGTACTGTCCTGACTTTCGCGCTTGTCGGCAACCAGAACAGCGGAAAAACGACGCTGTTCAACCAACTGACCGGTTCCAACCAGCATGTCGGCAATTTCCCCGGCGTTACGGTCGACCGAAAGGACGGCCGCATCAAGGGCCAGCCGGATACCCTGATCACCGACCTTCCGGGAATTTATTCCATGTCCCCTTATTCGAGCGAGGAGCTCGTCTCGCGGAACTTTGTTATTGAAGAAAAGCCGAAAGCCATTATCAATATCGTAGACGCCACCAATATCGAACGAAACCTCTACCTCACGATGCAGCTTCTGGAGATGAATATTCCGATGGTTGTCGCGCTGAACATGATGGATGAAGTCACGGGAAACGGCGGGAGTATCGACATCAACGAAATGGAGGCTGCGCTCGGCGTGCCCGTCATTCCGATCTCCGCAGCCAAAAATGAAGGTGTGGATGAGCTGGTGCGCCACGCAGTCCACATCGCCAGATACCAGGAAAAGCCGCTCCGACAGGATTTCTGTGATGAAAATGATCACGGCGGCGCCGTACACCGGGCGCTTCACGGCATTATTCACCTGATCTCAGACCATGCCGAGAAGGCCGGCCTTCCGGTCCGTTTTGCCGCCTCCAAGCTTGCGGAATCCGACGCACTGGTGCTCGAGAGACTCCAGCTTGATGAGAATGAGAAGGATATGCTCGAGCACATTATCCTGCAGATGGAACGCGAACGCGGGCTGGACCGGAGCGCCGCGATAGCAGACATGCGCTTCGCCTTTATCGAACTCGTCTGCGAGCGCACGGTGCACAAGCCGCGTGAATCAAAAGAGCGGCGCCGCAGTGAAAAGATCGACCGGATCCTCACCGGAAAATACACTGCCATCCCCGCCTTTATCCTGATCATGGGACTGGTGTTTTTCCTGACCTTCAATGTGATCGGCCCCTTCTTCCAGGACCTCCTTGCAAAGGGTGTTGATGCGCTTTCCGTTCTCACAGACCGGGCGCTCACGGCAGCCAATGTCAATTCTGCTCTGCACGACCTGATTATCGAAGGGATTTTCGAGGGCGTCGGCTCGGTTTTAAGTTTCCTGCCGATCATTGTCATCCTCTTTTTCTTCCTGTCGCTTTTGGAGGACAGCGGCTACGTCGCGCGCGTGGCCTTCGTCATGGACAAACTGCTCCGGAAGATCGGCCTCTCGGGCCGCAGCATTGTGCCCATGCTGATCGGTTTCGGCTGTACGGTGCCTGCTGTCATGGCCACAAGGACCCTCCCTTCCGATCGTGACCGCCGCATGACGATCCTGCTTTCTCCCTTCATGAGCTGTTCGGCAAAAGTCCCGGTCTACGGCTTCTTTGTCGCAGCGTTCTTCCCGCGTTCCGGCGGACTGATTATGATCGGGCTCTATGTTCTGGGCATTCTTCTCGGCATTCTTGCGGCGCTTCTGTACCGGAAGACACTGTTCCGGGGCGAAGCGGTGCCTTTTGTCATGGAACTCCCCAATTACCGCCTGCCGGGCATCAAGAATGTCCTGCGGCTCCTCTGGGAAAAGGCGCGGGACTTCCTGCACCGTGCCTTCACGATCATCCTGATTGCAACAATCGTGATCTGGTTCCTCCGGAGCTTTGATTTCCGCTTCAACCTGACGAATGATCCGCACGCAAGCATGCTCGCCTCGCTTTCGGGCTGGATTGCACCGGTGCTCCGGCCGATCGGACTCGGCGACTGGCGGATTGCGACTTCGCTGATCACAGGTTTCATCGCCAAGGAAAGTGTCGTCGCGACGATGGAAATGCTTTTTACAGACGGGGTGGCCGGCGCGCTCTCCCAGTCCGCTGCACTTTGTCTTCTGGTTTTCTCTCTTCTCTATACGCCCTGCGTTGCGGCCGTCGCCTCGATCCGCCGGGAAATGGGTCCCCTGTGGGCTGCCGGTGTCGTCCTGTGGCAGTGTCTTGTGGCCTGGCTCGTAAGCTTCGGCGTGCATCTGATTTCAAAGCTGTTCTGAAAAATCTGTCATCCCGGGCGAAGGCATCCGATCTTCACCCGGGATTCATCACTTCGCAGAAATCTCCCCACTTTTTCTGTTTCTTTCTCTTGACAAAATCCGCCCTGTTGTATACAATTGTAACCATCTATCGCGTATAGTATTACATTTGTAAACATTCAGAGTCAGAGGGGGTGCCGGGAGGCTTATGGAAAAACTGAAAATTCCGCCGAAACGGTACAGAAAAGAGACTGCCGTCGTCTCTGCCCGTCTGCCGAAAGATATGATCGACGATCTGGACCGGATTGCCGATCTCACCGGCCGCAACCGCAATGAGATCATTACGCTGTGTCTGGAGTACGCGATGGAACACCTGGAGGAAGGAGGAACGGAGTCATGAAGATCCGGGCAGCTAAAGTGCCGAACCGGGAGCTTTTCTGGTGGCTCAACATTCTTCTTTTCGGAATCCTCGGTGTGGTCCTGATCCTTGCGCTGAACTCCAGTGTATCCGTTCATGCACTCTGTGCGCGGCTTCTCTCGGGAAAAGGCATCAGCGCACTCCAGAAGCGCATACTCACACCTGAAGTAGTAGAACTGCTGCTCCTTTACGGGAAATGCTTTATCTGGTCCTATGAGCTTGTGTTCTGCCTCTCGTTTCTTCTGCGGGGCAGTCTTTCCGGCCTCAAATCGGCCTTTGCCATCGCTGTCGTTTTCGAAGCGATCCTGCTTTTGGTGCAGTTCTTTTTCTTCCTGCACGGAAGCTTCCTGATCGGCAATCTTGCCGCGATTCTTCTTGGAGATTTTTTCTCCATCCTGATTATTCTGATCCATGAGAGGGCACTGATATGACCCGGAAAAACCCGAAAAAAAGTCCGAAAGACGTCAAAAGACATCTTCCGGAAATCATTCTGATTCTGACCGTTTTCCTGGTCTTCTTTGTTGTTTTCTCCATGCATCAGGAAGAACTCCTGCAGGATCTGAGAAACGCCCTTTCCGACATAACAGACGGTGGACTTTTAGAGCGTTTCGGTATAACGCCGGTCCTCGCACTTCTGTCAGGCAGTCCGTGAACATTTCTCCGGCATTCCGGCTCCGGATTCGTATGAGGCGCGAAATTCCATGTTGATCTCGCGGATTTCCTTCTTCCCGTCAATATAGTCCTGGTATATCTCTGCATACCCTGCCGAACAGCCGTCACAAAGACCGCTGATGTTTCCGATGGATTCCGCGACAATCCGTTCACGTTCTTCTCTTGTTGTATCTTTAATCAGTATTGAACCCATCGTGCTCCCCTTTCAATCCTGTCAGCATTCTTTTCTTCCGCTTCTGGGATCTTCTATCGAGCAGGCTGTGATAAAGCCTCTCCCTGTACCGTTTGATCCGGATATTCCCAGAATCTGCCTTTATGAAAATTCTCATTTCCTAAAGGTTTCGCAGTCAATTTGAATATCACGCAGCCGTCAGGACATACTATGGTTTTGGTGTATTTGCTGTCTCCGCCAAGATTCTCCAGATCTCCGCCGCTTCTTATTGCTTCCATAAGCGGATACAGCATCATCATAGTCTTCGAACAGATCCCGTATCCATCCTGATTGACCGGACAGCCATAGGTGCAGGTGTATCTGTCTCCGATTTCTTCTCCGTTACGGCAGTAGCGTTCTGTGTGATCTCCATGCAGAAAACCTGTTACCTCTACCGTAAACTCATATTCTTCGTCATACCATTTTTTCATTATTACCTCTCCCGATTCTTTTCAAAACTTATTCAGCACTTGCTGATATGGAACCAGTAATCATGATAATCACTGATCATCTCCTCGGTGCCCTTGAACACAAACTGAATTAACGCTGCAACGATTTCACTGATGTTTCAATACCCGAGGAATTCTTTCAGGTCTTTGTCAGGCAAGAGGTCCTTCTTGCCGAGTCCGAAAGAATAATCCGGAACGATCTCAAGATATCGGTCCAGAAACTCCTCATACGTCTTTGCCTCAAAGCAGTCTGGTGTAATGAAAAAATCCCTGCTGCCGCCAGTCGTGCGGTCTCCGGCCGTTACACTTACTTTGTAGTCGCCTGACTCCAGCTTATAGAAAACATAGCTCTCAAGACTCCAGCCGTGCAGATCGATATGTCCGAAATGAGGAGCATAACTGGCCACGGTTTTATTCTCCCGGAGCGCCATACTCTGATAGTCGTGTTCCACCCATTCTATAAACTGTTCTGCGCTTTCGACGTCGTACACTGAATACTCACTTTCATCGAAGTACCTCCTGACGAATTCCCAATCTCCGTCGACCTTCCGTATATCGTACTGCCAGGTCTTAGCGAGCATCTTTTTATCAAGCCAGCGATAATCCTTCTTTACATTATTGAATGCTTTTTCCAGATATACAGTTATGTCCGTGCCAAACTTAAACTTCTCTTCCGGATTTGAGTGTTCCACCGCATCGTGCGTATATCTGCAGAGAAAATCGATGAACCCGTCTGCGGTGGTACCCTCTGCCCACGGGGTTACGATGTCCGAATCGTCATAATAGTTTTTGCTGATCTGACCGAAAACATATTTGCCGTGAAGAGGCGCGATCTGCCAGACAGGAGTCTGTTTCCTC
>CADCPV010000035.1 GCA_902803345.1 uncultured Eubacteriales bacterium
CACGTTTACCGCGACATCACGATGCAGACTTCGACGCCGATCCACACCGGCGAGCAGATTTATCTCCGCGAGAACTACCGCGAGCTCATTGAAGGCCAGTGCGTCAATGTCGTCGGCCCGGATCCGGCGGACTGCGGCGGCATCGCGGAGCTGAAATGGATTGCCGAATACGCGGACCTGCACGGCATCCACATGGCACCGCACGGAACTTTCGACGGCATCTTCGGCATGGCGGCGCTGACGCAGGTCTGTGCGACGATGCCCCAGAACTATATTGCCTACGAATACCCCGCCGGGAATCCGGAGTGGTGGTACGACATTGTCGACGGCCTGCCGGACAATTTCCTTCGTGACGGCCATGTCCAGGTCTGGGATCGGCCCGGCATCGGCGTCGAGTTCAATATCCCGAAAGCGGAGAAGTACCTCCGCCCGGAGGATAAGGATTTCTTCCGTTAAAGACCTGCTGTCACGGCCGACGGAAGATTTCAGCCCGGAGACAGACCTCATGAATAAGCCCGCGCCTTCGGAGACATTATCAGGTCTCTGAAAGTGCGGGCTTATTCATTAAATTCACAGCCTCAGTTCCTACTCCGTAAACACGTGCTTCCCTGCCCAGACGGTTTCAACAAGGCCGTGGGGCAGCTTCACTTCTGCCGTACAGTTTGCGGGCACTGTGATCGTATAAACGGTCTTCCCTTCTCTTCGCTCCCAGCGGCTTTCCGCCTTTCCGAAAACGCTGTTATAGGAAGCTTCGGCGTGCGTAAGCCCTCCGCCCGGAACCGGCGCGATCGTGAAATGATTCTCTCCGTCCACCCGGATTCCGCACATCGTGCTGAAAAGCCACTCGACGACAGCTCCTTTGGAGTAATGATTCAGTGAACCAAGTCCAGCGCCCTGTGAATTGTAGGGGCCGTCCCAATTTTCCCAGATGGTCGTCGCGCCGTTTCTGGGCATCGAAAGCCAGCCCGGGATTTCTTCGTTCAGAAGAAGTTTATAAGCCGCTTCCGTATCGTAGGAAGCCAGTACATAAAGGATCAGTGGCGTCGACAAAAAGCCGGTTCCGAGGCGCCAGCCGTAGTGCTCCAGCGCTTCGATCAGACGCTTTCTGGCAAACGCGGTCTGCTCCTCATCAAGAAGATCAAAATACAGCGGACGCACGAGCTGCGCCTGCCGGTCGGTGTCCAGCGAAAAAGCTTCTGTCCGGACCAGTTCCTGATAGGCCATTCTGCAGCCGTCCGAATAGCTTTGGAATTCCTTCGTGTCCTCCGGATGTCCCAGTTTCTCTGCGATCTTCGCCATCAGCCCCAGTACATAGGAAGTATATGCTGTCGAGACCTCCGGATGCGGCGCTACGAAATCCTGCCAACGGAATCCGCCATTCACATCCACAGGCTCCGCCCATTCGCCGTAACTCTGTCCGACATTGACAAAATACTTCTTCGCCTCTTTTGAGAGCTTCACATGCTTTGAAAAGAAAGGCATCGCTTTTCCACAGCGTTTCTCCATGAAGCGGGCGTATTTTGCCATGCCTTCATAGTACATCGCCAGGATCGATTCGTCCCGGAAAATCTCTGCATAACGCCAGGGAATCAGTATGCCGACATCCGACCAGCCGACCGAACCGTTCATCGTCCACATATAGAAGTCCGCACCGCCGTCCGGTGTGATATGCGGCAGACGGCCGTTCTTTTTCTGCCAGTCATAGACGTCATGCATATACTTTCTGGCAAATGGCGCGAAGTCAAACAGGTATGAAGCCGTTGTAAAGAAAAGCTGTGCGTCGCCCGTCCAGCCATGACGCTCTCTTGTCGGGCAGTCTGTCGGGATATCCAGATGATTTCCCTTCGCGGACCAGAGCGTCGCCTCGCAAAGCTGGTTCAGAAGCGCATGGGAGGAAGAAAAGTCCCCTGTCCGTTCCAGGTCGGAATAGACTGCGATCGAGACGATCTTTTCGGAATCCAGTTCCACATCCGTCTCCACTTCCGCATACTGAAAGCCGAAAACGGCAAAGGTGGTCCTGTATGTATTCAGTCCTTCGGCGCAGCTGTATTCGATCTTCTGAAGCGGTGTGGTCTTTTTCTTGTTTTTGAGCTGGATATTCTCCTGCGTGAGATTTCCGTCCTGATCCAGCATTTCACCGAAACACCAGATCATGCGCTGACCGAGATGCGCATTCACCGAAAACTGCACATAGCCCGCAATGTTCTGCCCGAAATCCAGAAGTTTCCGGCCGTTTTTTGCAGTCGTGATCATCGGATGGAAGCGCTCGTGCTCCGTCACTGGGACATTGTCGGAAGCTGTCGGAACGACCGGATGCGCGGTCTCCTTTGCCTGTCCTGAATAGGTCGGCGTCCGGAAGGCTTCGACGATTTCGCCGTCCTTGTTGTCGGCAAAGCGGATCGGCCCATCGTTGGACCACTGCCAGCTTCTGTTGCTTAAGATCAGCTCCTTTGTTCCGTCATCATAGAAAATTTCCAGCTGCATGAGAACTTTGGTTTCTGTTCCGTACTGGTTCCGGATGCCCCAGGCGCCGCAGGAACCGCGGTACCAGCCGTCTCCAAGCTGAACGGTGAGTTCATTATCACCTGAACTGAGCAGATCGGTCACATCATAAGTCTGATACTGGACACGCTTTCGATAGTCCGTATAACCGGGCGCCATGACGAAATCGCCCACTCTCTTTCCGCCGATCCGGACTTCATACAGACCGCAGGCTGTGGCATAGAGGCGTGCTTTCCCGACAGACTTTTCCAGAACAAAAACTTTCCGGAAACAGTCCACGGGATAACGTTCGCTCTTCTTCACCGTATAATTCCCTGTGATCCATTTTGCCTGCCAGTCAGACGGGCAAAGAAGCCCCATTTCGAAGTAAGCCTCACTCCACTCGCCCGGCTCATTCTGCTCATCCCACAGACGGATCCTGTAGTTCACGCGTTCGCGGGAAGACAGTTTTTCAGGGTATTCAGCGTGCATCAGATCGGATTCGACCTTTCCGCTGTCCCATTTTTCACTTACAATCTGATAGGCAGTCTGTCGGATGCCTCCTTCCGCGTTCCAGCTGAGCCGCGGCTTTTGGATATCAATCCCAAGAGGATCAATGAGGTGTTCTGTTTTCAGTCGGATCGCTTTCATCTTTCGTTTTCTCCTTCTGCCTGAGATTCAGCGGGCCTGTTTTCTTCATCCGTTCCCTGGGATGCTTCATGTCGTGCCTTGATTTCCGCCTGTTCTTTCCCGATGTTTTTCTCGACCTTCAGCAGGAACAGCAGGACGAAGGCAATCAGGCTCGTGAAGACTTCCAGTCCTACAAAGGCAAATGTAATCACCCAATATACATTATCCGGCTGCTGCAGCGCAATCGTGAAGACGCCGTCCTTCGGGACAATGTCCGAGAGCGCAATCTGAGAAATCCATCCGTTCTCGGCAAGCTTTGCGGAAGCTTCTGCCAAGCTGTTTGCAGAGAAAGGCGCAAGATAACCTGTCTTTGCCAGAAGCAGGTTGAAAACGCCGGTCATGATGCCGACCATTGCCACAGCGATGATGTTGTAGATTGACATGGCCGTTCCGTCGAGCCGGGTATCGGATTTCCATTCCATATGGTCCAGGCAGTCCGCAAAGAGCGCCATGAAAACGTAGGAACCAGGCAGACCGCCCGTATTTTTGATAAACTGCCCGATGAGGACCATGACCAGATTTCTGGGGAACATCCAGCAGATCAGTGACCCGACGGCGATCAGAAGGCATCCGATCATCGTGACATTTCGCTTCCCGAACTTCTTTGCCAGCGGCCAGACTGCAAAGATGCCGATGCCCATCGGTATGCCGCCGATGACCGAAACGAGCATCTGTGTGATGCCGTCATTGTAGGTGCCAAGTACGTAATTGCAGTAATAGACGAGACCGAGGTTTTTGATTGTCGCGCCGACCGTGGTGACAAAGAAATATCCGTACATCAGGAGCATATATTTGTCCGTGAACAGGAGTTTCATCTGCTCCATAAAGGAGACATTCTCCTCCTCCCCGGCAGCTTCGGCTTCCTCTGTGATGCGTTCTTTTGTGAAGAAGTATTCCATCAGTGTCAGCGGAAGCGCGATGATCGACAGGATGGACATGAGAAGAATCCATCTCGGTTTTGCCACACCGATCACGGGCATAATGACCATCGGGAAGATCAGGGCGACCAGAATCCCGCTCATCATGATGGTTGTGATCTGGTTGAAGACGCTTAAGCCGCCACGGGCCTGGGAGTCACGCGTCGAGAGCGGCACCATCAGGTTGTGGCTCATGTTGAAGATCGTATAGGCAAAGGAATAGAACAGGTTGTAGGAAACAATAACCCAGATTGCCTTCACTGTATCGTTTGCGTTCGGCACGACAAACAGAAGGATTGCCGTAACAGGCACCAGAACGGCGGACAGAAGAAGCCAGGGACGGGCTTTGCCTTCCTTCGTCCGGGTCCGGTCGATGATCTGCCCCATGATCACATTTGTGATGGCGTCGATGACTTTCGAGATGATCGGGAAAATCGCGAGAAACAGGCCGTTCCATAAAGGCGTCAGGTTCAGAACATCCGTATAGTAAACGTTGAGATAGGTTGCAAGCACGGCGTTCAGAAGAAGCGCGCCGGCAGGTCCGAGAAGGTATCCGAGCCATTTCTCCTTTGCTTTGACTTCCGGTGATACAATCCGGCTTTTGGGCAGTCTGATCATTTGCTTTCCTCCTTCGGTAGTTTCGGTACTTTAATCTTTTTCATAAAGCAGGCCGCGCCTTTCAGAAGATGTCCGTTGGTCAGTTCGACGAAGCCCTGGGCAAAGTTGAAGGGCATCTGGTTCCCTGCACACATGGACATTGTCCGCGGCGAATTGCTCTCAAGAATTCTCTTCATGAAGAAGGCCGCCTTCCTTTTATTGCTCTTTTCTGGTCCGTCCGGGAGTTTTTCCGCCTCTTTCTGCTGCTTCTTTGCGACGGAAAGAACAGCATTGAACAGGATCCGTCCCATGAAAGTCTGCTGTAGATCCGTGAAGCGGGATTCCGTCGTAACCGGGAACTTCGGCAGTTCTTCCGGAACCGTATATTCGTCGGACCAGAATTCTTCCGGCTCCTCTTCTACTGTAATCGAGACGGTCTTCGACTCGCCGGGCTGAAGATATACTTTTTCGAAACCCCGAAGCCCGCCATCAATGAAAAGCTGTGCGACCTCGGCGCCGAAGCGTTCCCCGGTGTTTTCGATCGTCTGTGTGTAGGTATTTCCCTCGCGGATCCACTCGCTTTTCGAGAAAGTCGTATAGCTTAAACCGAAGCCGAAAGGAAAGCGGACCGGAATATCATGTCTGCTGTAATAACGATACCCGACCTCACAGCCTTCGGTATAGATTTCATTGATATCTTTTCCGAAGGAATCCGCCCCCGGAACATCTTCGTAGCGCATCGGCCAGGTCTCCGCCAGTTTTCCGGAAGGATTCTTTTCACCGAACAAAAGCTCACAGACTGCGGTTCCGCCGTTCTGTCCGGGCAGATACATGTTGAGGACCGCGCTGACCTGATCCAGAAAGGGAAGTTCAACCGGCGCGCCGCCGAACAGCACGACGACGATCTTTTTGCCGGATCGTAGCAGGGTCTCGATCTCCTGAAGCTGATTCTTTGGAAGCTTCATATGCGCCCGGTCGCAGCCCTCCGACTCATAGTAATCGGTGAGTCCCGCAAAAACCAGGACAACGTCGGCATCTTCAGGCGGTACGGATTGGATTCCCCTTGCTTCAAAGGCATCCTTCGGCGTTGTCACTTCCATCGGATGAATCATGGAACTTCCGGCGCCCTGATAACGCATGTTTTCGAACAGTTCACCTGCAATGTGGAGCTTTTCCCTGCCGCCAAGCGGCAGCACGCCGTCGTTTTTCAGAAGAACTGCACAGTCCGCGGCGATCTCAGCGGCGAGTGCATGATGGGCTTTCCAGTCCACCGGCGCCGGATCGGCCGGCTGAACATACTGTTCTACAAAGCGGAGGACTCTTCTGCATGACTGATCCAGTACTTCCATCGGAAGGCTTCCGTCTGATACGCCATCCAGGATCTGTCTCCGGCAGTAAGAAGTATCCCCCGGCATCTCGAGATCCATTCCCGCCTTAAGCCCCAGAACCCGGTCCCTTACCGCACCCCAGTCGCTCATGACGAGGCCCGTAAAGCCCCAGTCATTCCGCAGGACATCCGTCAGAAGCCATTTGTTCTCTGAGCAGAAAGTTCCGTTGATCTGATTGTAGGCGCACATGACAGACGCGGGTTTCGCATGCTTTACGATATATTCAAAAGGCTTCAGATAGAGCCTGCGCATTGTGTTTTCGGAAGCGACGGAATTGCCCATGAAGCGGAAGTTTTCGCTGTTGTTCAGGGCGAAATGCTTCAGGGAGACGCCGACGCCTTTGGACTGAACCCCTTCCACCATCGCGGCGCCGAGGACTCCGGCAAGGTACGGATCTTCGGAGAAATACTCGAAATTCCGGCCGCAGAGCGGATTTCTTTTGATGTTTACGCCCGGTCCGAGAAGCGTATGCACGCCGTAATAGCGGCATTCCTCCGCAATCGCCTCTCCCATTTTCCGGAGATTATCCGGGTTCCATCCTGTAGCCGTACATGCTGCTGTCGGGAAAGATGTAGCAGGTTCGGACTCGCTCACCCCGTTGTCCGAAGAACCGATCTGCATTCGGAGCCCGTGAGGGCCGTCAGACATGCGGAGGCTCGGAATGCCGAGCCGCGGAATCGGATTGGTAAACAGAAAATCTGTTCCCGAAACCAGTGCTGCCTTCTCTTCCACGCTCATCTGTTTCAAAATCGTTTCAATATCCATGTCCCATCCTCCGGCATTTTCTCTGCGTATAACATAACATATTCCGGGCAAAATGTCTTGCATCCTGGTATTCAATATAGTACAATTGTAATGAATATCAGATTGGAGGATATTTCATTGAAAACAGATCCCGAATACCTGGCCTGTTCGATCGGCCGCTTCTTTGGCATTCCGGTCAGAATATATGAAAACGGAGGACTTTGCTGCTCTTATTTCCCGGTCCGTCTGCCCCGGGATCCCATGGAGATCTGCCGAAAAGAAATTCTTGCCGTCACGGAACATGTCAGCTATTATGTCACTCCGCAGTTCCACTATTACGGCATTCTGAACAGCGGAAATCTGAAAATTGTCATCGGTCCGACCGCGCAGATCACGCCGGATGAGCAGAAGCTCCGTGAACTTTCTTTTCAGGCCGACGTCCCGCAGGATGAAACTGCTGCATTTATCGAAGGTATGGCGGCAATCGGCCGTATGCCAGTCGAAATGCTGCTGCAGTTTCTCTGCACATTGAATCATCTCCTGAACAGCGGAGAAAAATTGGAGTTTTCCGATATCGCCATCCATGAAACAGAGCAGACACTTCTGAAAATGAATGCCGAGGAAAGGCGCACTGCGCGTGTCTATGAAGAAGACAGTCCGGACCGGCAGATGCATAATACGCTGGAGATTGAGGAAACCCTGATGGATCTCGTGCGGCGGGGTGACACTGCCACGCTTCGAAGCTGGCTGTCTTCCGCTCCCGCGGTCCATGGCGGAACCATTGCCCGCGACCAGCTCCGTCAGGTCAAAAACCTTTTTATCGTAACGGCCACCCTGACTTCACGGGCTGCAATCCGCGGCGGGATGCCTGAGGATGAGGCATTCACCTTGTCTGACGCCTATATTCAGCGGGCCGAGCTTCTCTCTTCTTACAGTAAAATCATCAACCTCCAGTACAGCATGCTGCTCGAATTTACCGAACAGGTGGAGAAACTGCACCGCGGAAAGTTTACGAAAAAGTTCTCTCTGGATGTGGCAAACTATGTGCGCCGCCACCTTTCCGAGCCTGTCAGCGTGGAGCGTATGGCTGAGGAATTCTTTCTCAGCCGCCCTTATCTCTCCGCAAAATTCAAACAGGAAACCGGACAGACCCTGACTGACTATATTCTCAGTGAAAAAACGGAGGAAGCAAAACGCCTCCTCCGTTATTCTGATAAACCGCTTTCGGCAATCAGCGCCTACCTCGGTTTTTCCTCTCATGGTCACTTTTCCAGGGTATTCAGAAAATACACCGGACTTACTCCCCGCGAATACCGGGAAACATGATTTTTCATCCGCTTACCTTTACATTTTCCTGATACGCAGGATCGCCCGGATCAGGTCCTTCGGGGTGGCATCCCGGTCCCGCTCCATACGCGGAACCAAGAGAAGCACTGCCGAAAGACGCAGCGTCGTCGCAATCAGGAAGAGCATCTTGTAGCGGTCCAGCCAGCCGGTAAATAATTGTGAGGCATCCAGCACTTTCAGCAGTCCGCCGGCTGAAAGAGAGCCCAGCGTGACGCCAAGAAGCGCCGTCACACAGGAAAATACCGCGATATAGGACGGCCGCGTTTCCGGCGCGCTGATTGAAAGCTGCATGTTGTTTGCGGAGAGGTTCGCGCCGCACCAGAACATGGCGCCGAAAAAGTTGTGCAGCAGCGTCGGCCAGATATTCCCGGGGCTCGAAAACAGGTAGAAAGCCGGCGTTACGGCCGCTCCGATACAGGACACCAGCATGACATTCCGCGAGCCGAAATGGTACATGGCCTTGCCCCAGCGCTGCACTGTGAAAATCGCGGCAATACAGGAGGCAACCGTACCGAAAATCATGATCTGCGTGAAATTCAGGCCCATGACATTCATCGAATAGGGGCTCATATAGGTACCGGACATGTTGGCCGTAAAGCACCAGACGGTCCAGAAGATCATAAAGTGCATGAACGGCTTGTTCTTCAGGATCCCGCCGATCACCTGTCCGAATTTCAGTTTCTGCGGCGGAGCTGTGAAAACCTCCTTGCAGAAGGCAAAAGAAATCATATCGAGCATTCCGACGGTTCCGCCGATGATGAAAATTATCACATACTTCGTCTCGGGCGGCAGATGATCCAGAAGGAATGCGATGCCGAGACCCGCTAAAATATTGATGATCGACATGATGACATCCCGCACCGAAAGCCAGCGTGAGCGGATCCGGTCCGGCGAGAGGTCCGAAAGCCAGGGGAACCAGCAGGGATTGATAACGGCGCCGCAGCAGGAAGAAATCCCCAGCAAAAACAGCAGCGTGAAAAGCTGGTAGTTCACCGTTGTGCCCCTCGGAATGATGAACGGAATCAGACCGAACAGAAGCCACAGCGCACGTGAAAAGAGTCCGATCGTCAGCATATATTTTTTCCGTTTATGTGTGCGGTTGACGAGCATGGAGAACGGGATCTGCAAAAGAGCCGCCGCCTGCGGAATTGCAGTCAGAAACGCGAAAGTCAGGTCGTCCGCACCCATGGAGGTTGCAAGACCGACCATGGCCGTCGTGCCGCCGCCGCAGATAATGCCGCATAAAGCGCCGCAGATATTACCAATCAGGATGAAGTTCAGGCTTCTCCGGATGGCCTGCGGAAGCTCCGCCTCCTCGTATAGCTCGCGAAGCGGATTATGAATCTTTAATTTTCCGGTCATGAAAATGATTGCCTTTCAGAAATCGTCCGTGTAGTTTTTTTGCCCGCCGGAACCTAATTTTCCCCGTGCTTTCCGGCAGTGCCGTTATGTGCGATCATAGCAGAAAAAATAAATAAGTCAATCCCCGAATAAGTCACAGATTTCCACCACGGACACGCGTACGGATTATGCACATTTTCAGCTCTCAGGTTGATTTCACGCCGAAAATCTGCTAAGATAGGCGCATATGAATCTTTTCGGAAAGGATTTTACTTTTTATGAATGTGAACGACAGAATCCATGGCTTTCTCGTAAAGGAAGTCCGCGAAGAACCAGAGCTTCGGGCTACCATGGTCCGCATGGAATATGAGAAAAACGGCGCAGATCTTCTGTGGCTCGACCGGCCGGATGACAACAAGACCTTTTCCATTGCTTTTAAGACGATCCCTTCGGATGATACCGGCGTTTTCCATATCCTGGAGCATTCGGTGCTGAACGGTTCCGAAAAGTATCCGGTGAAAGAGCCTTTCGTCGAACTTTTGAAAAGTTCCCTGCAGACTTTCCTCAATGCGATGACATTCCCGGACAAGACCATGTACCCGGTGAGTTCCAGAAATGACCGGGACTTCCTGAACCTGATGGATGTATATCTCGACGCGGTGCTTCATCCGCTGTCCGTCAAAGACCCGCATGCCTTTCTGCAGGAGGGCTGGCATTTTGAGCTGGACGGTCCTGAAGATACGCCCCGCTTCAACGGTGTTGTTTTCAATGAGATGAAAGGTGCCTATGCTTCTCCCGATTCGGTCCAGGAGGAAAAGCTGACTGCGCTCCTCTTCCCGGACACCTGCTACGGCCATGATTCAGGCGGAAATCCGGAATATATCACCGATCTCACCTATGAAAACTATCTCCGGAACCATGCGCGCTTCTATCATCCTTCAAATGCACGGATTTTCCTCGACGGCAGTATCGATCCGGATGCGGTACTTGGTAAGCTTGACGAATTCCTCCGGGATTTTGACCGGATTGAAGTGGACGCGGAGATTCCGTACCAGGCACCTGTGACGCCGGAGGAACAGACCGTTCCCTATGAAATCGGCGAAGACGACCCCGAAGAGAACAAGGTGCTTCTTGCGGAAGGGTATGTGTATGGGACCTATGAAGATACACTGAAAAATATGGCTTTTTCGGTGATCAGCGCTGTTCTCACGGGTTCTAACGAAGC
>CADCPV010000036.1 GCA_902803345.1 uncultured Eubacteriales bacterium
TCTGGACCGTTTTCGTGTATTCCGAGTAATAGTTCTGTCCCGGATCGCCCATCGCATCCAGAAGCAGTTCCTTCTCATCCGGCATCAGGTCGATCGGAATGCGCTGCGGACGGTTTTTCCTGACAAGGGGCAGGCGGAAGAAGCCTGCATAATCGCTGATTGTACACTTTTTCAGCTCAAAAACACCGGAACCGATATACGGAAGGTCCGGATAGAATACAATCTCCGTAACGCCCCGGCAGGAAGACGCCGTATTCTTCATCACGGCTCCCTCCCCGGTCTGGTCATAGGAAAAAGCGACGGTATAGCGGATACCGGACAGCGGCAGGAATCCGCACTTTTCGATCATCATCACGAGTTCTTCCCCGGAAAGATGCAGGGAAACCCGGGTCAGTTTTCGCTGTATGAGAAGCATCACAAAAAGGCACACCGGTACCGAGAAAAGCAGGATCGCGAAAATCGCAAAAGCCCTGCTTCCCGACATCAGTGCGCTGTGAAGCATGAAAAAGCTGAACAGAAGGTACAGAAAAAGCAGCATGTTTAATCCGCTCTCCTTCGCTCCGTCGGCCGTTTTTCTTTCTTGAGAACAGAATTCAGGATATCCTCCACCGAAACCTTATCGAGACGCGCCCTGCGGTTCGTCTGGATTCTGTGGTTCATGACGGGAATGAACACCGCCGCCGCATCTTCCGGAAGCACATAGCTCCGGCCCGAAAGATAGGCATAGGCCATGCTCATCTGCATGAGGGCAACGGTAGATCTGGGACTCCCGCCGAGATCTACGTAGGAATTATTCCGGGTCGCCTGCACGAGCCGGACCATGTAGTCATTGACCGCGTCGTGCACAAAAATCTCCCGGACTTCCTGCTGCATCTGCAGGATTACGGTCCGGTCTGTCACGCGCATCACTTCGCCGGCGCTCTGGTTTTTCCGCTTCAGGATTTCACGCTCCTCTTCGAGCGTCGGATAACCCATCGAAACCGAGATCAGGAAGCGGTCAATTTCGGACTCCGGAAGTTTTTGGGTGCCTACAGAACCTGTCGGGTTCTGCGTCGCGATGACAAAGAAAGGATCCGGCAGCGCATAGGTTCTGCCGTCCACCGTCACCTGATGCTCTTCCATACATTCCAGAAGCGCAGACTGGGTCTTCGGCGAGGTCCGGTTGATCTCGTCCGCCAGGAAAAGGTTGCAGAAAACCGCGCCTTTTCTGAAATCCATCTGCCCTGTTTCGCGGTCATAAACGCTGAAGCCGACAATGTCCGAAGGAAGGACGTCGGGCGTAAACTGCATGCGGCGGCCCGTGAGGCCCATTGCGCGCTCAAATGCAACCGCCATCGTCGTCTTGCCGACGCCGGGAATATCGTCAATCAAAACATGTCCGCCCGAAAGGAGCGCACAGAGAATCAGGCCGAGCGTTGTATCCTTGCCGACGACCTGTTTTTTCACTTCATCCAGAATTCTGCTGCCGAAACTCGAGTTGCTCATATCTTACTCCGTTTTTTCCTTCTTTTTGCCGAAGCGGTTTTCCGTACCGTTCAGAAGCCGTTTGATATTTTCCGAATGCCGGACAATCAGGATAATCTGCGCGATACAGACCAGAATCATGACTTCGGCGAAATTCTTCTCAATCGCAATCCAGCCGAAATGCTGGAAAACTGCCACAAGAACAGCTGCAAAGCAGGATGCTGTGATGGAAGAGATCGATACATACCGCGTGGAAAAGGCCAGAATGAAGAACAGGCTGATCGAAATCATGGCGATCCGCCAGTCAAAAGCCAGGAAATAGCCGAAGCAGGCAGCGACGCCCTTTCCGCCCTTGAATTTCAGGTAGAACGGATAGTCGTTCCCGAGTACGACGCCGATCGCGGTGTACATCAGGTAAACATATTTCAGCGGGTCATCTTTGAAAATCATTTTCACGGCGAAACAGGGAATGAAAGCCTTCAGTACGTCGAAGAAAAAGACAATCAGGCCGCCTTTGATTCCGAGAACCCGGAGCGCGTTCGTAGCGCCCGTATTGCCGGAGCCTTCCTTGTGAAGATCCCTGCCGATCAGTTTTCCGTAGAAATGCCCGGTCTGGAACAATCCGAAGATATAGCCGATCGGAATAAAAATCAAACGAAGCATTGCTGATCCTCTCCTTTTACTCTTTTTCGTTCCGTTCGCGGATGATGAAACGGAGCGGCGTTCCGCGGAAGCCGAAAGCCTCGCGGATTTTGTTCTCCAGATACCTTGTATAGGAGAAGTGCATGAGTTCCTTGTTGTTGACAAAGATGACGAAAGCCGGCGGTTTGACGCTCACTTCAGTCGCATAGAAAATCTTGAGACGTTTGCCCTTGTCGGACGGCGGCTGCTGCATCACAACGGCCTCCGAGATGATCTCGTTCAGCACACCGGTCGCAATCCGGAGATTATGGTTTTCAATGACCATATCGACCACCTCGAAGATCCGTCCGAGCCGCTGGCCGGTTTTCGCGGAAATAAAGAGGATTTCCGCATAGGGCATGAAGGAAAGCGTCTGCCGGACCGTCTCGGTAAAGCGGTAAATGGTTTTGTCGTCCTTTTCAACGAGGTCCCATTTGTTGACCGCGATGATCACGCCCTTGCCGCGTTCGTGCGCAATGCCCGCAACCTTCGCATCCTGCTCGGTCACGCCCTCCGAAGCGTCAATCATCATGATGACGATATCGGCACGCTCGACGGCCGTAACGGCACGGATAATCGAATACCGCTCCAGTTCTTCTTTGATTTTGTTCTTCCTGCGAAGGCCCGCCGTGTCGATAAAGACATATTCCTTATGGTTATAGCGGACAACGGTATCGATCGCATCCCGCGTCGTTCCGGCAATATCGGATACGATCACGCGCTCCTCTCCGGCTAATTTGTTGACAAGCGAGGATTTTCCGACATTCGGCTTCCCGATGATCGCGATCCGCGGACGGTCGTCATCCGCGTTCTCTTCGTCATTTTCAGGGAAAGCAGCCGTCACGGCATCGAGAAGGTCGCCGAGGTTCTTCCTCTGAGCGGCGCTCACGGGGATCGGGTCTCCGAGTCCGAGATTGTAAAATTCATAGACATCCGCCATCTGTGTGTCGAAATTGTCGACCTTGTTGACGCAGAGGACAATCGGCTTATCCGCACGGCGGAGCATGTCCGCCACCTTCCCGTCCGTATCCGTCAGGCCCTGACGGCAGTCCGTAAGGAAAATGATCACATCAGCGGTTGCGATGGCAATTTCTGCCTGGGCGCGCATCTGGGACAGGATCACATCCTTCGATTCCGGCTCGATTCCGCCGGTATCAATCAATGTGAAGCTGTGCGACAGCCATGTGGCATCCGCATAGATCCGGTCGCGCGTCACGCCCGGCGTATCCTGCACAATCGCGATATTATCGCCGGCTATCGCGTTGAAAAGCGTCGACTTACCGACGTTCGGGCGCCCGACGATCGCTACGGTTGGTTTCATAAATCAGTTCCTTTATTTCATATTCGCCGTGAGAGGAATCGAAATCCTCCGGACGGAAAATTCCGCACATCACGCGCACCAGCGCATCCCCGCCGGATTTCAGCACAAAAACCGGTGTATGAAGCGCATCACTGAGCTCTGATACATGCATGTCGTCTAAGAATACATCTTCGCCGGACCGAAGCATGCAGCCCGGGATCATCAGGGCGTCCCCGAGTTCCCTGCCCTGAAGCTGTGACAAAAGGTCCCGGCCCGTCACAAGGCCCGCAACCGTAATCTCCGGCCCGAAAAAGTCATTTCGGATGCCGATGATCCGGTTGTCATGACCGGGGAACTTCTTTTCGCAGAGTCCGTGCACATACGAAAGCATCGGCGCTGCCATAAGTCCGGTCGCAAAAGTAAGGGGCTTCTTTTCTCCGTCTTTTTTCATGCGGCGGAGCGTTGCTTTGGCTTCTTCATACAGGGAACGCACCATACCGACACCGTTCTCAATCTGGAGATACCCGTCGTAACGCTTCTCTTCCGGCACTTCGATGCCGGCTTTGATATAAAACTCGTCGCTTGCATGGACATAATGCAGTCCATACTCTGAAAATGCTTTTTTCTGCCAGCGTTCCACGGTTTCAATGACCGCCCTGCAATCCTCTTTCGGAAACGGTTCCAAGGGATACAGGCCTTCACGGTATTTTGTAAGCCCGACCGGCACGACCGAAAGCGACTGCAGAACCGGCAGATACCGGTACAGGTCCGAAAGCGTGCGTTCTAAATGCTCCCCGTCGTTCACGCCGCGGCAGAGGACAATCTGCATGTTCATATGCAGGCCGGCTTCATAAAAAAGGTCAAGATAGCGCAGCGCATCGCCGGCGAAACGGTTTTTCAGCATCCTGACCCGAAGTTCGGGCTCTGTCGTGTGCACCGAGATATTCATCGGCTCCATCCGGTAACGGATAATGCGCTCGACGTCGCGCTCCTTCATATTGGTCAGGGTTATATAGTTGCCCTGAAGAAAGGACAGGCGGGAATCGTCATCCTTGAAATACAGGGTTTCCCGCATGCCTTTCGGCATCTGGTCGATGAAACAGAAAATACAGGCATTCGAGCAGCGCCGGTAATCACTCATCAGGTCGCTTGCAAAGACAATCCCAAGGTCCTCATAGGGGTCCTTTTCGATCTCAAGCTCCCACTCCTCGCCGCTGGCCTTCTCGATGAGAAGCACCAGCTCCTCATCGCTTGTCAGCGCACGCCAGTCAAAGACGTCTTCGATCTCCTGCCCGTCCACAGAGAGCACGTAATCGCCTGCTTCGATTTCCAGTTCTTCTGCAATCGACTGCGGATCGATCCGCGCAATCAGATGTTTCATCTCAACTCTCTCTCAGAAATGAAAAAACCCCGTGCCAAACAAAGCCGGGGTCTTTCACATGTTTGCTTATGCCATCGCATCTACTGCTTTTGCCAAACGTCCAATCTTTCTGCTGGAAGTATTCTTATGATAGACCCCCTTCGATGTAGCCTTGGAAAGCTCAGCTTCAGCGGCTCTGAAGGCTTCCTTCGCGGCTTCCTTATCACCGGAATCGATCGCGGTGTAAACCTTCTTCACATAAGTTTTCACTCTGGACTTGACAGCTTTGTTTCTCTCTGTCCTCTCAGCAGCTACAAGAACACGTTTTTTTGCAGATTTAATGTTTGCCATGCGGCACCTCCGTATATTTTATTGAGCGTCGCGGGGCAGAGGGTTCCCGGATCATCTCATTACATTAAAACCGGAGACACGTTCGTTTTAATGTAAACATACCCGACTATAATAACATATCTTCGGTAAAAGTCAAGTAAAATTTTCAGGTTTTTCCAATGATTAATGCGGTTCCCGGACCGAAACGATCCGGCCGTCCCGGAGATAGACCCGCGGAACGCGCGTTGAGATATCACAGGCAAGCTCATAATTGAAGCGTCCGGAAAGCGCTCCGAGCTCTTCCATCGTGATCTCCTCCCGGCCTTCGGATCCGATCAGCGTCACCGGCGATCCCTCCGAAGCTTCCGGGACTTCCGATACGTCGACCATCATCTGATCCATGCAGACACGGCCGAGAATCCGGCAGCGCTTCCCGAAGATGAGCACTTCGCCGCGGTTTGACAGGGAGCGCGGATAGCCGTCCGCGTAGCCGACGGAAAGCGTCGCGACCCTCATCTCACGGTCAGTGACAAAGGTTCCGCCGTAACTGATCGGTGCACCTGAGGGAAGCGTTTTAATGAAGCTGATCTCCGTCCGCCA
>CADCPV010000037.1 GCA_902803345.1 uncultured Eubacteriales bacterium
ACTCTTCTTGCCGCACTCGGACTCAGCCTCTTTTTCCTCTGTGATGTTTCGGTCGGGATATTCAATCTGAACTACAGCATCCATGGATACACGATGCTGACCCGCGTGAGCGGTTTTCTGATGTGGGTATTTTACCTGCCGTCGCAGGTGCTTTTGGTGCTGTCCTTTTGGCGCCGCCTTTGGGACAGAAAGATCGGGAGAACGACATGAAAACGAATCGAAACCTGATTCAGGCTGTGATTACGAAAAAAGGCACCCGCTGGGTTCAGGGCGGACACCCCTGGATCTATGAAGCGGAAGTCATAGGATACCGGAATCCTTCGGAAGATGATTTGGCGAATGAGTCCGGGAACGTACTTTTTGCGGAACCTTTCGGGATCGAAAACGGAACCGTGATCGACGCAGTATCGGAAAACGGCCGGTATCTCGGCTCCGGCTTTTACAGCGAACAGAGCAAAATCCGTGTCCGCCTGATCTCCCGGAATGCAAACGACCGCTTTACGCCGGACTTTTACCGGCGGCGGATCCGCTATGCGCTTTCGTATCGGAAAACCGTCATGGGGCAGGAAGATTATCGCTGCTGCCGGCTGATTTTCGGGGAGGCGGATGGTTTCCCGGGACTGACGGTGGATCGCTTTTCGGACCTTCTGTCGGTACAGATCCTCTCGGTCGGGATCGAAAGGATCCGGGACCTTCTGCTGCCGGAACTGGTGCTGGCGCTTCAGGAGGAAGGAGAGGAAATTCGCGGTGTATTTCTTCGAAACGACGTGAAAATCCGCACATTGGAGGGTCTTCCCGAAGAGAAAGGCTGGTATATGCTTCCGGATGATGCGGACAGTTCATATCGGGAACTTTCGTGTCTTCTGCCGGATCCTTCGCGCTCACCGCTGACTGAAATCACAGAGAATGGGATCCGCTATACGGTTGATGTTGAAAACGGCCAGAAGACCGGTTTCTTCCTGGACCAGAAGTACAACCGGCAGGCAATCCGGCGGATTTCGGAGGGCCGCAGGGTGCTGGACTGCTTTACCCATACCGGGTCATTCGCCCTGAATGCGGCAGCTGCCGGTGCGGCTTCCGTCACAGCTGTCGATATCAGCGCGGCTGCGGTTGCGATGGCCGAACGGAACGCGGCTGAAAACGGGCTCTCGGAGCGGATTGATTTTGTCTGTGAGGATGTGTTTGATCTTCTTGCGGAGCTTCTGATGAAAAAGCAGAAACCGTATGACTTTATCATTCTTGATCCGCCGGCTTTTACAAAGTCCCGGAAAACCGTGGACCATGCGAAGAAAGGATATCGGGAGATCAATCTTTCGGCGATGCGGATTCTTCCGCGCGGCGGGTATCTTGCGACGGCTTCCTGCAGCCATTTCATGGATCATGCGAAATTTGAGGAGGTGCTTCGCGAATGTGCAGGCGAACTGGGCGTGCAGCTTCGGCAGATTGAAGTGCGCGGAGCCGCCCCGGATCACCCGGTTCTCTTTGGTGTGCCGGAGACGGATTATCTGAAATTCTACCTGTTCCAGGTGGTTTGATAAAGAAGAGGAGGAGAGGAAATTGAAGACTTTTACGATTGAACTTGAGAACGGAAAAATCATGAGCGGCGAACTGTATGAGGAAACTGCGCCGCTGACCGTGGCGAATTTTGAGAAGCTGGCAAATGAGGGCTTCTATGACGGCCTGATTTTCCATCGTGTCATCCCGGGTTTCATGATTCAGGGCGGTGATCCGGAAGGCACCGGAATGGGCGGCCCCGGCTATGAAATCAAGGGAGAATTCAGCAGAAACGGCTGGAAGAATGACCTGAAGCACGAAAGAGGCGTCCTTTCGATGGCCCGCGCGATGGACCCGGATTCCGCCGGCTCCCAGTTTTTCATCATGGTTGCGGATGCGCCGCACTTAGACGGCCAGTACGCGGCATTCGGGAAAGTAACCGAAGGCATCGAGGCCGCGGATGAAATCGTTTCGGTCCGCCGAAACTATATGGACCGTCCGCTCACGGATCAGGTCATGAAACGCATCCGTGTTTTCGGCTGATACCCGCCAGCGAGGACAGATTTCCAATGAAAAACACCTTCCGTGCGGAAGGTGTTTTTTGCGCAGATTTCCATTCGAACCGGCGTATGCCAGAAGCCCGTTCGTTTATTCGTAAATCAGCTGCGTGAGCGCTTTCTGTGCGTCCACACGTTCGGAGGTCACGACAAAGGCCAGCACACTGCCTTCGCCGACGAGGCCGATCGTATCCGCAAGATCCGTGTCAGCAAGAACGATACCGTAAGGGATCTTTCCTTCAGCCGCATCCAGGAACACGATTTTATCTTCGGAGAGAAGCCGCTGATAGAGATCATCGGAAACAAGTTCGCGAAGATCCGTAAGCGCACGGTTATCCGGGTCATCCGCACTCATATAGGAAATCAGCAGCTGCTCCTTTCCGACCATGCAGTCCAGATCCCGGGCGGCCATCCGCGCGAAAATCTTCTGCGACATTGTATAGGCCTGCTGGATATCGGTGGATTCCACACCCGACTCGGTGACCTCAATGTGGTACTTTTTGGGGTCCGCACCAAGAAGCGGCGCGATCTTCTGCATCAGATTGTCTTCGGCATCTTCCGAAACAATGCCGGAATACACTTCCATCGTAATAATC
>CADCPV010000038.1 GCA_902803345.1 uncultured Eubacteriales bacterium
CAAAAGGCGAATGGTATAAGGGTTACGGAGCTTTCAGGCGCCGGCGCGAGCGCCATGGAAAAATAAACATATACAGATGCTTTGAAATACCCAGAAAAAACAATACGAATCTGCGTATCTTTGCCAATTACATGAGCTTTCCTTTTTCAAGTCTGTTTCATATTCCTGAACGAATGCGGAAAAAATATGACCGGATTCTGATCTATCAGCTGTCCCCTGTATATATGGCATGGGCAGGCATACTGATCGGCAAGCTGACCAAAACGCCTGTCATAACCTATATAATGGATTTATGGCCGGATAATCTTTATTCAGTCATACCGTTTAAGAATTCATTGATCAGAGCAGGCTTGCTTTTGACTTCAACATGGTGCTACAAGAACTCTGACAAGCTGATCTGTCTGACAGAAAACGCGGCAAGAATAGTGAAAAAAAGAACCGGAAAGGCTTCATCTGATATTTGCATCATTCCGCAATGCTGTGAAAAGCTCTATGAAACACCCATTTATGACCCGAAATTGCATCAGCGTTTTCCTGAACGGTTTAATCTGGTCTATACGGGTAATATCAGTCCGGCGCAGGATTATCCGCTGATGCTGCACGCCGCAAAGCTGCTGCACAGCAAAGGATATCAGATAAACTGGATTATTGTCGGAGATGGAATGTCACGAAAAGAATTCCAGAACGATGTCAAACAAGCCGGATTAGAGCGGTGCTTTTTCTTTGAGGGTATGCAGCCGATGGAACGTATCCCTGCTTACACAGAGCTTGCAGACGGTTTGATTGCCTGCCTGTGTAAAAGCGAATTGCTTGAATGTACCATTCCTGCAAAGGTTATGTCTTATTTAGCATCCGGAAAGCCACTTATACTTGCGATGAACGGCGAAGCACAGAGCCTTGTCAACAACAATCGCTGCGGATTTGCCGGAAATTCCGGAGATCTGAAAGCACTGGTCCAAAATATCACTAAGCTGTACCACATGAAAGAGGCTCAAAGACAAGAGCTGGGTGAAAACAGTCGTAAACTTCATTTTAATTCTTTTGAACGCAACGATAATCTAAGGAGGATGATCCGGTTTGTTTTCAAACAATGAAACAGCACCAACGAAACCTCGTATCATTCTGCTTATTCCGGCTTATAATGAAGAAAAATGTATTGTAAGCACTGTTGAAAATCTGCGTAAAAATTATCCACAGTATGACTTCATTATAATAAATGACGGTTCAACAGACACTACAGAAGAAATAATACGGGAGCATTGCTATCCTTATCTTTCGCTATGCACAAATCTCGGCATCGGCGGCGCGATGCAGACCGGCTATAAATATGCTGCCGAACATTTTTATGATATTGCAATACAGTTTGACGGCGACGGTCAGCATGATCCTGCATACATTGAAAAGCTTATTGAGCCTATCATAAATGGCAAGGCAGATTTTTCTATCGGCTCACGTTTTATTGAGAAACTTGGTTTTCAGACGACAGTCATGCGCAGATTCGGAAATCGGTTTATTGCTGCAATAATACGTTTGTGCTGCGGTGTTTCGGTAACCGATTCCACAAGCGGATTCAGGGCTGCAAATTTCAAAGCGATCAAGCTTTTCGCTTATGATTATGCACATGATTATCCGGAGCCGGAGGCAATCGTTACGGCAAGTCTGAACGGACTCAAGGTATGCGACTGCGCAGTACAAATGAATGAGCGCAGCAGCGGAGTATCTTCTATCAATTTTACACGTTCCATTTATTATATGATAAAGGTCTCTATCGCACTCGTGCTTTGCCGTATCAGAAACAGGAGGCAAAAATGAACAGAACACTACAGTTGTTTTTTATCTCCGTCCTGCTTATCTTCGGAGTGATCCTTTTCAGATGCTTAAAGCGCAGAAAGCTCAATTTGAAGTATTCGCTTACATGGCTGTTCAGTCTTGTATGTCTTATTATTCTTACCCTGTGCCCTCCGCTTGTTGATTTCATCGGTTCATTTGTCGGCATTGCGGCGCCTGCCAGTACGACCTTTGTCTTTAGCGGGCTCTTTATGATGATAATTATTTTCACATTGACCGTCATCGTATCTGAACTGACGAACAAGATATACGCCCTGACCCAACGGATCGCCTTACTGCAAAAACGCATCTCTGTTCTGGAGAATATGTGCGGCGTAGACAAGCCGGGCAAAACTGAGGAACCAGCCTGCGTACCGCAGAGAGACATCGACGAGAGTTTATGAGCTGAGTAAATTCATACGAACAGCATTAGTTTTTATTACTTGCTCATGCCTTTGCAGCGCAGAAACATTGTCCGCCA
>CADCPV010000039.1 GCA_902803345.1 uncultured Eubacteriales bacterium
GTTTCAGGAGGCTCTCCTGTTTTTCAGGCGGAATCTTATTGAAATGCATGGTCATCAGATACATGTTTTTTGCAATCATATCTGCCAGGTGATCATCCATCCACTCTTCATTATTTCTTTTGTTGTGAAGCTCGGTACGAAGCTTCATCATTTCCCTCTCTGCGGGCGTGACGAGATTGAGCTGGTCCGAAATCTGCTGAATTTGAGTCAGCGTCTTTCGGGCTGCTTTGTTGCGGATTTCTCCGGCAGGATAAGACCATTCTGTCTTCTTGCCGCACTCGTCCGATTTGTTGATGTACGCATAGGTGGCGTTCCAGGCTCTTACGGCTGCTTCTTTCACACTGATCTGTGAGATTTCTTTTTTCTGCTTCTCTGTCAGATCATCCATGGAAACAGACCCGTTGATCACACCTGCTTTCAGCCTGAAAAGTTCGACGGCATTCGTCATGGCCTGATGTTCCTTGGAGTCGGTACTGCTGAGGAACAGACCTTCCTTCTTTACCGTCAGACGCTCTTTTTGGTCTTCGATGAGCGTCAAGGCAATATCTACGGCTTCATTTTTCTGAATCTTTTCTTTGCGCGTTCCCTGATCGAGCTTCATTTCCATTTCGTGCTCCGTGATCAGGCCGGCTTTAAACTCTTCCCTCGCAAGAATGTCTTTGGCCTGCGCACTGTTCGTGAGTTCGCTCATCGAGAGAACATGCTTCTGAAAGGCTTTGAAATCATCCCTTTCTCTTTCCTCCGGCGTGGCACTCTGGATCAGCTTCAGATACGCTCTGTGTGCGGAAACCAGGTAACGGTCTTTCCTGAAGCCCGAAGGATAGGTCTGCTCTTCTCCGAATTTGTCGACAAACGTTTCGTTGTCTGCCTGTTCCAGAACCTCCTTTGTGCGCGTGGTCAGTTCCGCATAATTGATCATGTTTTCGGCACGGAGAACCTTGATGACTTTATTGGGATCCAGTTCCTTCTTCCAGTCCGGACGCTGCATCTTTACGGCCATTTCGTTCAGGTTGAACAGATCTCCGGGAAGAAGAGCCGCATGCTGGTAGAAGACGTCTTTTTTCTCATCACTGATCTGAGTCAGGGACTGCCACAGAGAAGCTTCTTTTTGTATCTGGAAATTGGACAGCGTTGATGCGAGCTCTGCCTGTCCGTTCAGCTGCTGCGCCGCGGGAGAACCCGGTTCGCAGAGCCCGGCCACTGCCATCAATGACCGGGTGCAGAGGCCGCGGTTGGTGATCCATCCGTCCTCGAATTCATTACCTGCGAGATCGCTCAGGCCTCGGACGAGCTTGGAGGCAAGGCTGCGTTTTCCGGACAGGCCCATCTCCGTGATGTATTGATCAGCGCCTTTCTGCATGCATTCGATGGGTTTATCGACAAATTCAAGCGCGGAGACACCGAGGTTTTTTGCTGCGCCGTGCAGCAGGAAGAGCCCGTTGATTTTGCTGTGGCCTGCATAATCCTGAACAAACTCATCCGGCATAAGATTGGGTTCCGGCGCACTCGGCCTTGTGGAGTTGAGATTACCGCAGTACACGTTGGGCGAACTGCTGACGGTTTTCATCATATTCTGATAGGTCCGGTGCAGCTCGTTATAGGCGTTGTGCGCATTGCGGATCTCTGAGAGATTTCTGCTTCTGACCGCCTGTTTCAGATTCCTTTTTGCCTGAATGAGCGGCCAGAATGCATACATCTTGTTGGCCTGTTCGGGTTTGTAGATGATTTTCTTCTCCCCGGAAGTGGAAGGCCCTGTCGTGGAGACCGATTGAGGGTGCTGAAGCCTGTTTTCCCCGATCGAGTCAAAGTGCTGCTCCATCTCCCGGATCTGGTTTTTGACATTCTCCGGCACATCTGTCGAAAGGCCCTGCAGGGCATTGATCGTCTGCGGATCCTGCGGAAGACGATGGATCTCATAGTCGTTTTTGTAATCGCGGGTCAGTTTGCCCGGGAGCCCGGCCTTTGTATCGGAATCGACAAATGCATTGATGTTGTGATGGGAGATCTGATCCATCTGGCTTGTCAGACCCGGAAGCTGGTCCGTTTCATGGTCCATCTGGTTATAAAACTCCATCACATCACGACTGACAACCGAAAGCTCCCCTTCTACCTGCTGCAGCATGTTCAAAGTCGCTTCCCGGTCAGGATCATCCTGAGGGATCGACTGCCGGACGGCTTGAAGATCAGCCTCCACAGCAGGATCCGGCTCAAATTTCCGGTCCGCCGGAAACGCGGGATCTCTCGGCGAACGGATCTCATCAACCGCACTCGCGGCAGCGTCGGAGGATTCCGGGCCCATCACATCTTCCATGTTCTGCAAGAGCTCGTCTTCGGACTTTCCAAAAGATTCTTCACTCAGGATCCACGCGCCGTCTCTTTCAGGGGCATTAAGCCGTGCCCGGAACTGTTCGAGCGACATGGAAGCTGCTTTCTCCGGCGTTATGCTTTTCTGGTAGAATTCGGCCTGCTTCTCCGGCGTCAGTTTCCGAAGCTCCTGAAGAAGCACGCGGGGAATCTGCTGCTCGATATAGATCAGATCATTATGATGCAGCATATATTCATAGGCTGCATTCGGATTCAGTGTATAGTCAGGAGCCGCTTCCCGGCGTTCGGTACGGATTGTCTGAAGTTTCTGGCGAAGAATGTCAACGAATTTACCCATTTTCAATTTCCCCCGATCTTTGTTCCGACATATATTTGAATGCATTCTACCATAATATTGCCCGGAATACAAGTGACAGGAGAGCGGTTTCCGCAAGGCTGCGAATGTCCTGGCAATACACCGAAAAAATACTGGAAAAATAAAGATTTCTGATGTAAGATAAAGACAGAAAAAACAGTCTTTTGCATCACTGCGGGAGGAAGGAGCATACGTTATGGCTGATATTGTGGGCATCGGATGTGCGGTTTTTGATATGATGCTGAAGCTTGACAGATTCCCGGAAGAGGATGAGAAGTTCGGCGCCGAAGAGAGCAAGGTGCAGTGCGGCGGTCCCTGCGCGGTTGCAATGATCACGGCCGCGAAGCAGGGCATTTCCTCGGCTTTCATGGGAAAATTCGGCGATGATCTGTATGGAATCGGTGCAAAAAGCTGCCTCGAAAAATACGGTGTCGATCTATCTGCGGTCCGTATCATTGAAGGGGGTCAGACACAGGTTTCCATCGTGCTTTCAAACCAATCGAATGGGAAGCGCACCTGTATTGTAGGCAGCCCCTCAGGTCCAGAGCTTCAGATGACACCGGAAGATGTGAATCTTGCGCTGCTTCGGGAAGCAAAGTATCTGCATATTGACGGCAAGGAATATCTGCCTGCCCTGTACACAGCAGAAAAAGCACGTGAAATGGGCGTAAAAGTCAGTATGGACCTGGACTGGTTTGCCGTAAATCACACAGACTTGATTGCCCTTGCCGACATCCTGATTCCTTCAGAAAATTCCGCGAAGATTGTTGCGGGGACCAATGATGTGTCTGAGGCTGCACGGGTCCTGTGGGAGCGTTTCAATCCGGAAACCCTGGTCATTACGATGGGACCGGAAGGCGGAATCTACATGGACAAGGGGGAAGTGAAGCATTATCCTGCTTTCTCGGTCCAGGCAATCGACTCAAACGGCGCGGGCGATGTGTTTCACGGCGCATTTCTTGCGGCAAAAATCCGCGGTTTTACGGACTATGAAGCGGCTTGCCATGCTTCCGCGTCAAGCGCGCTGAAGTGCATACATTTCGGGGCTTCCGAAGGAGCACCGTCGTGGGAAGCTGCGGAAAAATTCCTCGCAGAGAGAAGAGCAGGAAAGTGAAAGTTAAGTCCGGGGAAGTGACCGGACGGGAAAAGGAGAATGTGCATGAAAAAGACAATTTACTGTGAAATGCGGACCCTCGGACAGGAAGTCGTGAAGCTTGCGCTTCCGTGGAAAAAAGCCTGCCCGGAAAAAGAAACGATCAAAATTGACGGCCCCTTCCGTGAGACCGCGCGGAACAAATATATCGCAAAGACCCGCGGGATCTCCGCCGGCGATGTGACCGCCGTCAGTCTTCAGGACGGA
>CADCPV010000040.1 GCA_902803345.1 uncultured Eubacteriales bacterium
AGGTTCAGGATCTTCGCAGCTGCGGAGGGGTTCTTGGAGCCCTGGTAGATGCCGTAGCTGAGGGTCTGAGCGGTACGAAGGTTGTTTGCAAGCGGAACGTAGATCACGGACTTCAGATGGGTGTTGTCCTCTTCCGCCTTGGTAACCTGAGCGTTGTATCCGCTGTAGCCGATGATGTAGGACAGGCAGCGGTCAGCCTTGATCAGGTCGTAAGCATGCTCGGATTCAACGGACGGATCGTCGTTGACAAGGCCTTCGTTGTACCACTTGCGGCCTTCTTCACAGATCTTCTTGAAGGTATCGGACTCGTAGTAGTTGACAACGTTGTAGTTGTCCAGGCCGATGATCGCAGCGCCGGAGCCGAGATCGGTAACATTGTCGTACTGCTTGCCGCCGTAAACTGCGGACAGCTGATAGCTGTTGACGTTATTGGTGGAAGCCGGGAACACGCCCATGGTGATCATATCCGGATAAGCTTCCTTCAGCTTCAGAAGCGCTTCGTCAAGTTCGTCAATCGTGAACTCTGTGCCTTCCTCCAGTCCGAGGACGGGCTTCTGAGCCTCGTAGTCGCAGACCCAGTAATAGGTCAGGACGTCGGTGCAGTAACGCGGAACGGACATCACTTTGCCGCCGAAAGTGCAGCCTGCAAAGGATTCCAGACCGATGGTCTCAACTGTTCCCGCAAGTTCGTTGTCAAGATACGGATCAAGCGGAAGCAGCTTGTTGGAGTTGACAGCAGCCGGAAGATCCTGAAGCATGATGATGTCAAGGTCTTCGCCTGCCAGTGCAGCGTTGTCGATAATCGTCGAGTAGTTCGTGCCGTCCAGAAGGTCCAGATCTACATGAACGCCAAGATCGATTTCATCGAGGTACTTGTTGATGTTCTCCTCAACGAGGTCTACCGATTCGGGAGACGGGGTGATGACGATACAGGCATAGGAAAGACGGATGGTCGGGATTTCGCCTGACGGTTCCGCTTCCGTAGCTGCTTCGGTTGTGTCATCCTCTGCCTTTTCGGTTTCGGCAGCCTTGGTGGTCTCCTCCTTCTCAGTTTCAGCAGCCTTGGTGGTCTCTTCCGCCTTGGCCGTTGTCGTATCCTGTCCGGCAGGAGTGTTTGTGCAGCCGATCAGGGTGGACAGCGCAAGAAGCGCAGCCAGAATCAGCGCAATGTACTTCTTCATAAAATATTCCTCCTTTTTGTGAACGAGTTCACATTTCTATTCTGATTGTATTCTATATTCCTTTTCTTCTCTTATAAAAACTATCGAATGTTTTATACTTTTGTAAAGAATTCTACTCCTCTTCCATGTACCACATGCCCTCGTGATCCGCCGCATCCGGAAGGGTCCGGATGTACTTTCGGAGCGCCTTTTCCACGGACTTTGTCATGAGGTAGACATAGCCGCCGGGGACAATCACCAAAGAGACCGGGACCAGGTACACCAAAGCGACGGCGCCGGCGAAGGTGATCAGCATCGGGATCATCGTCGGAAGGTTGTGGCTTCCGAGATAAATCGAAAGCCGGAGCGCCGAAAACAGGGTAACGCGGAAGCGCGCGATGACCGGAAACAGGTAAAAACTGAATGCTGCAAGAACCAGGACGGCGACAATCACAAAGACATAATACACGCCGCCCAGATTGTCTTTGGCGATGCCGACAAGGCTCACATAATAGCGGATTCCCAGAAGAACCGCTGCAATGATTCCGTAGATCACGCCGAGAAGCAGCCCCTGCTTCAGGTTGCTCTTATAGGCCTGCCAGTATTCCCGGAACACATAGCCGGCCTGGTGCCGGATGCATTTTGCGGCCGTATAGTAGGCGGCGACGGTGGAGAGGGGGATTGTGATAATGAGAATGCTCCCGAGAAGCCACAGAAAACTCAGCAGGACCATGTCTGCGAGCCTTCCCATAAAATCCCAGAATTTATTCCCAGCTTTCATGACTCTTCCCCTTTCGCGACGGCGCTTCTGTACTCCGCCGGCGTCATATTGGTAAACTTTTTGAATACGGTCGAAAAATACGGAATGTTGTTGAATCCGATCGACAGTGCGATTTCCGTAACGGTCTGGTTGGTGTTGCCAAGAAGCCGCTTCGCTTCCATGACACGGCATTCATTGATGTATTCCCGGATCGATTTGCCGAATTCCTTGTGGAACAGGTGGCTCAGGTAGTTCGGCGCAAGACGGATGTGGGCTGCGATGCTCTCCCGGTCAATGTCTTCCCGGTAATGATCGCGGATATACTGGCGGACCCGTTCCGCCTGCGTATCCTTGTTCTTCTCCAGCGACAGCCGCTCCATCGCAAAGTCGTACAGGTAGTTCACAAATTTGATCATCTGAACGATACCGTAGGCGGCATTCTCATAGAGCGTCCGCCCGTCATTCCCGGCAAAGACATCCGAGCCGTCGATCTGGTTTGCGGAATAATACTCAAAGAATATGCCTGCAACCCGCTGCCGGATTCCCTGCAGCGTGACAAGACTGATTTCGCTGCCGTAGCCGTCCAGATACCGTTTCAGCGCGATAATGAGGTCGTTCCGCTTCCGTTCGTCGATACAGCGGAAAATGAATGAAGAATCAATTGCCCGGTAGACAACTTTTTCCGTTCCCATGTGCTCATCCAGAAATACCGGCGTTTTCTGGTTGTCCGTAACCTGCGGAAGCGCCGCCTCCGCCTTTTTCCGCGCTTCGGGGAAACGGTCAGCCGTACAGGGCTCCGAAATCACGCAGATCACGTTCATCCGCATATACCGCTCTGTTTCGCTGATGAGGCGCGTGCATCTTCTGGCGAGCTCTTCCCTGGATACGGAATCCTCCCGCACAAAGCCCGCATTGACAAAGAACGGCCGGATGTGGAGGGAACAGTTCAGCCCTCCGCGTCCGCTGATGCCGTAAATCACCTCCCGCACTATATTGTCAAAAATAAAGGAACGCTCCGCAGGCAAAAGGTCGGGGTCGCTTCTGGTTTCCTCATTATACGCGGCAAAGACGAGACGCGTCGGCGCATAGGGATCAAAATCGCGGATGCCCTGATGCTCCATTCCGCTTTCAATATCCGAAAGATTCCGGAAGGCGGAGCCGCTGATCAGATCATGCGCAAAAATCCGCAGGGCCTGGTAGTAGTTTTCCAGAAGGAGACTGTCCTTTTCCGCTTCGCTGTTCCGCTCCCGGATGATTTTCTGCCGGTGGAATACCGCCTTCAGAAGAACCGTATGCAGTTCTTCCGGGTAGAATGGCTTCAGCAGATAATCCGCCGCCCCGAAGCGCATGGCGTCCCGGGCATATGAGAAATCCGCGTGGCAGGTCAGGATAATGATCTCCGGCGCATAGCCCTCGATCTCCTGAAGCGCTTCCAGCATGGCGATTCCGTCCATGACCGGCATTTCGATGTCTGTCAGGATAATGTCCGGCTTTTCGCGCCGGCAGATCTCGAGACCCTTTTCGCCCTGATAGGCGGTCAGTGTTTCGTCGATCCCAAGAGACGCCCAATCCACTTCCTGGAGAATCATCTGAATAATATTAATCTCGTCTTCAACGATCAGCAGTTTCATTTTTCTTCCCCTGATCCGGGATCCGGATCTGTACGGATGCGCCGTGCGGTTCAGCATTCCGGATCAGGAAGAGGTCCTCCCGGCCGTACTGAATCCGGAGCGTACTCATGATATTTCGCAGGCCGATATGGCCGCCCCGATCATTCTCCTGTCCGATACGCGCAAGCTGCTCCCCGGAAAAACCGGGCCCGTTGTCTTCAATCACGATTTCCGTTCCCGAAAAACCTTCTTCCGACACGGCTCTGCAGACAATCATGATCTGCAGGAGCTCCTCTAAGTTCATCGCGTATTTGTAGCAGTTTTCGACAACCGTGAGAAGGATCAGGTGCGGGATCCGCACATCCGAAAGTTCTTTCCTGCAGTCAATGAAAACCGCTGCCTTGTCCGGATAGCGGATATCCATCATTTCGGCGTAATTTTCGATATTCCGAAGCTCCGCATCCAGCCGGGCTGTCTCCTCCGGGATGATCAGGTACTGGATGTGCCTGGAAAGCACCGAGAGATACTGCCGGATGTCCTCGTTCCGGTCCTGATAGGTCATGGCGTTGATGGTCATGATCGCGTTCAGGTAGAAATGCGGCTTCAGCTGTGTCCGGAGCATCTGAAGTTCCTGCTCCTGCTTCTCTAAAAGCAGGTTCATCTGCGACATCTTTCCCCAGACCACTTCCTGAAGGAACTGGTTGAACTTCTGCTGGAGAATCCGGAGTTCCTCCGTGTCTGCATTTTCGCTCACATGTTCCGATCCGTCAAAGTTCCGGATGTTCTGTACCTCCGAAGACAGCTGCACAACCGGCTTCAGGACGGATCTTCGGATCAGCGCGACCATGATCAGGCACCACAGAAGGCAGAGCGCAAGAAGCGTCAGGATCAGGATCATATAGCCGTTGGATTCGAAACGAAGAAGATCCGCCCGGACGGAAGCCGAAAGATACAGGTCTTTTCGAACCGGAACCGGATCCGTATCAATCGTTCTTCTTCCGCTGTAGCTTCCCAGAACTTCCGTATATTTCGTGCCGCTTCCGTCAAAGAAGGAGAAGCTGCCCTCCTTTCCCGCAAAGTCCTCCCGGACCCGCGACAGAAGCTGCGAAGTTTCCATCACAAGCCCGAAATAGATTTCCCGGTAGGAACAGCATAAAATACAGTAGTGTCTGCCGCCGATCTCCCGGAACTTCCATTCCACGGCAGAAAGCACCGAACCGATCGTATCGTAATTTGCACGGACATAGTCCTGAACCGAGAGCCGGTCCGAAACCGTAAGCTGTTCGCCGCCCTCAAACACCATGAACGTATCCGGCTGCATGCAGAACAGCATCTGAAGCGAGGCGTCGTAGATCTTCTTGTCCGTAAACAGGGTCTTGACCTTCCGCTTGTCAAAATACCGGATATCATTTCTCACAGACCACAGACCGTCGTAATCATTGACAACAGACCAGAAAATATCGTTCAGGTATTTCTCCTGCCGCTCCATCAGTGCGGCGGTCTGATCTGCGCTGCGCTCGGTCAGATAGGAATACTCCCGCCGCAGATTGCTCCACTGAAAGCGGTACATCAGGATGCTGCTCACAAGAAGCGTCAGAAGGATCAGGGAGGCAAAGATGATCTGATGCCGCAGAAATACAAAGGAAATGCTTCTTTCTTTTTTCATGTCGGTTCCTGTGGCCTCCCGGCTCCTTCCCGTGTTGTAATACCCTTATTTCCCGAAATAGCCGAACATTTCCTCCGGCCAGACTTCTGCCGGTGTTCCTTTTCCGAGGCCGATTCCGTGCATGGACTCGGGGTACATGGTAAAATGATACGGAACGTTCTTTTCCTTCAGTGCGTTCGCAAACAGGATGCCCGTATAGGGCCGCACAAGGCGGTCGTTTTCACAGACAAAGCAGAAGGTCTTCGGGAAGTCTTCCGTCACGTTCTCCTCGATCGAAAGATAGCCCTTCAGGTCCTCCCGGTCCGGAGTCAGCACCTTCACCGTGCCCCAGGGACTGTCAACGGAGAAGCTGATAACCGGGTATCCGAGGCCCATGAGGTCCGCCTTCGCGGAATAGGGGCTGTAGGCTTTTGCAAGTTCGGGGTCGGTTTTTTCAAGCTCCTCGAGGACAAGCTTCTTGTAATCCTCGTGATGGCAGGCCGTAATGCCTGCAAGATGCGCACCGGCCGAGAAGCCGATTGTCGCGATCCGGTTCGGGTCGATTCCGAAGCGTTCCGCGTTCTTCCGAAGGTACATCACCGAAAAAGCCATGTCCATCTGCGGAATCGGATGCGCATTCGGCTTCACGCGGTAGTACAGCGCAAACCCGCGGTAGCCGTATTTTTCGGACTCCAGCATCGCATCAATTCCCTCGTTCAGAAGTGCGACAAGCATATAGGCGCCGCCTGGCACGAAAACGGTAGCCGGGCGAATCTCCTTCGTATCGGACTTCTTCGTAATCAGGAAGACGCTGGTCTCGTCCCCTGCGCCGACATTTAATTCCCCCTCTCCCTTTGTCTCACACCAGATCGGCAGGAATTCATATTCTCCGGACTGAAGAACCCGAAGCATCTGGTTTGCGGCATTTAAGAGCATGTCCACCGGATAGGGTCCGAAGGGTGACTTCACCTGCTCCGCAACCTCCGAAAGCGGCAGATCCCGCTTGTCCTCCGGAATCATGTTCACAAAACCCTTCGCGATCCCGATGTACAGATACTCTCCGAGTGTCTCATTGCTGAGAATGTCGTTTAATGTGTTCTCTCTTGTATACTCCATCGCTTTTCCCCATACGGTCAGATCTTCTCGCCGTACTTCCTTTCTCCCGGCAGAACCGGGTTTTCCTGAGGCACAAGTTGACCCAAAATAATTCTATCGGAAACCGCCGTGATTCCAACTAAAAAAGAAATGTCTTTTTTCAGATTTCTACAAATGTGCAGGACTGACCCGACCGGCACGTATTCCGGAAAAAGCACCAAAGACATCAGAAAAAGCCCCGGAAATTCCGCTGTTTTGCGGGATTTACAAGGGCCCCGGGAATCTTTTATAATGTGCTTATACAGAAAACCACAGGGAGGTATCTCATGCAGCAGTATGCACCGATCAAGGAAGGAAAAGTCCGCGAAATCTATGACGTCGGAGATGCGCTTATCATCACCGCCACCGACCGGATTTCGGCTTTCGATGTGATTCTGAAAAATAAAGTCCCGGAAAAAGGCGTGATCCTGACGCAGATGTCCCGCTTCTGGTTCGACTTCACAAAGGACCTGATTCCGAACCATGTCATGAGCTGTGATGTCAGTGATATGCCGGAATTCTTCCAAAAGCCCGAATTTGAAGGACGCAGCATGATGGTAAAGAAGCTTGAAATGCTTCCGATCGAGTGCATCGTCCGCGGCTATATCACCGGCTCCGGCTGGGCGAGCTACCAGAAAACCGGTCTCGTCTGCGGCATCAGGCTTCCGGAGGGACTTGTCGAATCCGAGAAGCTGCCCGAACCGATTTACACGCCTTCCACAAAGGCGGAACTCGGGGAGCACGACGAGAATATTTCCTTTGAAAAGAGCGTGGAGATTCTGAAAAAACTTTATCCAAAGCGCGGGGCGGAATATGCCGAAACCCTCCGGGACATGACGGTTGCCCTTTACAAGAAATGCGCGGATTACGCACTGACCCGAGGAATCATTATTGCGGATACGAAGTTTGAATTCGGTCTCGACAAATCGGGGAATGTGGTGCTCGGCGACGAGATGCTGACCCCGGATTCCTCCCGTTTCTGGCCGCTTTCCGGCTACGAAGCAGGAAAATCCCAGCCCTCTTATGACAAGCAGTACGTCCGCGACTGGCTGCGAAAGAACCCGGACAGCGATTACCTGCTTCCGGAGGAAGTGATCGAAAAGACGGTTGAAAAGTATCAGGAAGCCTACGACAGACTGACGAAGTGAGACTTGCCCGCGGGGTGCTGAACCAGGCTCCCGCGGAAAAATGGTGCTGATATGAATGATTACACTGAACTGATGCCGCAGGAGGAATTCCTTCGGATCCTGCATACTGCGGAAAAACTGAAGTGCCAGACCCGGCACTGCGACACCACTTCCGGCCGCAGGGAATCTGTGGCGGAACACAGCTGGCGGCTCGCATTGATGGCCATGCTGCTTGCTTCTCCGATGCGCGCGGAAATTCCCGGCATCGATATGGACCGCGTGATCCGGATGTGCCTGATTCACGACCTCGGGGAAGCTTTCACCGGCGACATCCCGGTCTTTGAGAAAACCGCAGGCGATACAGAGACCGAAGACAGCCTGTTTGATCAGTGGATTGCCTCTTTTCCGGCCGATTCGCGCAGTGAATGGGAAAATCTCCTGTCGGAAATGCAGGCCCTGAAAAGCCCCGAATCGCGCGTCTACAAGGCACTCGACAAATTGGAGGCGCTGATCCAGCACAATGAATCGGACATCCGATCCTGGCTGCCGCTGGAATACGACCTCCAGAAAACCTATGGCTGGGAAGCTGTTGCATTTTCACCCTATCTCAAAAAACTCCGGGAGCAGGTACTTTCGGATACAGAAGAAAAGATCGAGCGGGAGGGCTGAACCCTCCCGCTCGATCTTTTTGTCAAGTCCCTTATTCTCCGAGGTTCTCTTTCTTCGTAACCGTAACCTTGTTCTCATAGTTCGCGAAGATTTCCTCGACGCGGACCCGGTCAGGCGCTTTCGTGAGAAGGCTCACGATTGGAACCACGATGAAGCCGACGATCATCGCAATCGCGCCGGAACGCACGGAAGACGTGAAGATATACTTCAGGAAAGGTATCGTGAAATTATTGCCGGAAAGCGAGATGTAGAGCTGGACAAGCTCGATCCCGACGCCGGTAATGAAACTCGCGACCACACCGGCCTTCGTGGTGCGTTTCCAGTACAGGCCGTAGAGGAAAGGCGCTAAGAATGCGCCTGCTAAAGCGCCCCACGAAACGCCCATCATCTGTGCGATGAAAGTGAAGCCGAAGCTGTCCTTGATGATCGCGATCACAGCCGATACAATGATGAAGAAGACGACAAACAGCCGCATCACAAGGACCTGCTTTTTCTCGCCGACATCCTTCTTCGCGGCAGGCAGGATCACATCCAGCGTCAGTGTGGAACTCGAAGTCAGGACCAGGGATGAAAGCGTCGACATCGAAGCCGAAAGCACAAGTACGATGACGACTGCAATGATGATCGGGGGAAGCCCGGAAAGCATTGTCGGAACGATCGCATCGAAATTCACCTTGCCGGATTCTGCGACAACCTTGTCCGCATAAAGCCGGCCGAAGCCGCCCAAAAAGTAACAGCCGCCCGCGACGATAATCGCGAAGAAAGTCGAAATAATCGTGCCCTTCTTGACCGCATCCTCCGACTTGATCGCATAGAACTTGCCGACCATCTGCGGAAGGCCCCAGGTGCCGAGAGAGGTCAGGATCACAACGAAAAGAAGCGCCAAAGGATCCGGGCCTAAGAACGATGTGAATCCGCCGTTTAAGGCAGTGCCGGTGTCGATTGCGGAGAGCCGGTTCATTGCTTCCATAAAGCCGCCGTTCTGAAGAAGCACCGCAGCGATGACGGCCACAATACCGAAGAGCATGATAATGCCCTGAATAAAGTCGTTGATCGCGGTTGCCATATAGCCGCCGAAAATAACATAAAGCGCCGTCAGCGCTGCCATGATCACGATGACCACCCAGTACGGCAGCGAGAATGCCATGTTGAACAGACTCGACAGGCCGTTGTACAGGGACGCCGTGTAGGGAATCAGGAAAATAAACACGATCACGGACGCGACGATCCGCAGGTTTTTCGAGCCAAATCTGCGGTCAAAGAAGTCGGGCATCGTCTTGCTGTCGAGATACTGGGTCATGACGCGGGTCCGGCGCCCCAAAACGAGCCACGCAAGGAGCGAACCGATAAAGGCGTTTCCGAGTCCGATCCAGGTCGAAGCCACACCGAAATTCCAGCCGAACTGTCCGGCGTAGCCGACGAAAATAACAGCCGAGAAATACGAGGTGCCGAATGCAAAGGCCGTGAGCCACGGACCGACGGCACGTCCTCCAAGGACAAAACCGTTCACATCGGTTGAATGCCGGCGGCAGTACAGGCCGACGCCGAGCATCACCGCAAAGAACACGACAATCAATACAATCTGCAGTACCATAATGTTTTTCTTTTGCCTCCTCTAAAAGCAGTTTATTCCTCTCTCATCAGCCGGAGCAGCCGCTCCGAAAGCATGACGATATCATCAGCGCAGGAACCATTGGAATTCTCCCTCTGCGCTTTTTTCATGGCTTCGCGGGCTTCCGCGCTGTCGCACAGAAGCTTCGCTTTTTCTGCGGCCTCCTCGGGGCCGCCTGCGGCATACGAGATGCCGTGGTCGTTGAAAAATTCCGCATTGGCCGTTTCGCAGCCGGGAATCGGCGGCGTATGCACCAGCGGTGTACCTGAAACAATCGCCTCGGTGGAGCTTAATCCGCCGGGCTTTGATAAAAGCACGTCGCAGGCCGCCATGTAATCCGCCACCCGGCTCGTATAGCCGACGAGCCGCACTTCGGGATCGTCCCCGTAGCGGCGCGAAAGTGCTTCTTTCATCTCCTCATTGTTTCCGCAGATAATGTATAACAGGAAAGGATGGTCGAATGCCTTTTTCAGGGCCGCCGTGTATTTCGGGAGATTCCCGAAGCCCATCGAGCCGCCCATCATCAGGACGACCGACGCATCCTCCGGCATCCCGAGCTCTTTTCTCGCTTCTTCCCTGGAAAGGCCTTCCGAGAACACCTTCCGTACCGGGATTCCTAAGGGCAGCAGCTTTTCCGGCGCAAGACCGTGGTCTAAAAACTCCTCCGTCAGGTCCTTGTGCGGGATAATAATCCGGTCGCAGTTTACGTCCTCTTCAAAAGGCAC
>CADCPV010000041.1 GCA_902803345.1 uncultured Eubacteriales bacterium
AGAAACAAGAAGCGCCCGCAAAACCCCGAAGCGGTACAGCACAAAGACAATTACGATATTGCAGAGACCGATTTTGATGCCCGGAACCGGAAGCGGCAGCGGAATGCGGTACTCGACATAGCCCATAACGATCGCGAGCGCAGTGAGAAGCCCTAAAAGGGCGATTTTTGCAGCAGGCGAATCGGTATGGAACAAGCCGCGTTCCGTGCGTGCTGTATTTTCAGGGGAAGAAAGCTTCTTTTGCATCAGCTTACTCCGCGACGGCGTCGGGAATGCCGCCTGTACCATCCTTGATCCGAAGCACCAGCCGGTGCGGAAGGCAGATAATGGTGCCGCCGCGCCGATCGATGGCGAGGCTTCTTGTACAGGAGCGGTCTGGACAGTCGGCTTCGACGATCCGGACCTTTCCGCCTTCAATCCGGCAGAGATTATAGTTCCCGGATTCCCGCGAGCCGATCAGGATATCCCGGTCCTCTGTGAGCGGGAAGACGCCCAGTACCTGGCCGTCCTGTGTGATTTCCAGCATGGGCTCGCGAATCCGCGTGTCTTTCCACAGGAAAAACCCGAAAAGCAGGACAGAAAAAAACCCGATTCCAAGAAGCAGCCACAGATCTGCACGGCGGAACGGGGATTTCCGCCTGCTTTTCGATTCTTTTTCTTCAGGGACAGAAGAGCGGGTCATGGCAGGATTCCTCGGTCAGGGTTCTATATGGAGCTTTGTGCCTTCCGAAACGCCCTGTTCCTCGCCGGTTTCGGAATCAAACAGTGTGAGCGTTCCGTCCGATCCGGTATACAGAACATGGACTTGATAGCCTTTTTCGAGAATCAGCTCCTCGGATTTGTCTTTTCCCAAAAGCATGCAGACGGTTGAAAGCGTATCGGCAAGCGCATCGTCCGTGCCGATTACCGTTGCCTGTGAAATGCCGGAATGCACGGGCATCCCGTCTTTCGGCGAGAGAATGTGGTGATAGAAAATACCGCTTTCGGTGAAGCAGCGTTCATAGACGCCGGAACTGATTACGCAGCCTTTCGGCATTTCGACCGTTGCGATAAGTTCGCCGCGATTGCCGAAGGGCTTCTGGATTCCGACCTGCCAGAGCGTTCCGTCCGGCTTCTGTCCGAAAACGTCGATGTTTCCCCCGAGATTCAGGATTGCGCCGTCAACATCGTCCCGGCTCATCAGGTAATCCCGAAGAGAAGCGGAAATGCAGCCTTTTGCAATGGCCCCGAGGTCGATCAGGGTATTGCGGTTGGAGAGCCGGAGCGTGTTTCCGTCGAGCTTTACATAGTCCGAACCGACGCGCAGCACTTCCTCTGCCAACAGGTACATATCGGGAAGCTTCCCTCTTCCGGTGCGGAAGTCCCAGAGATCGGAAACAGGCAGCATCGTGATGTCGAACATCCCGTTTGTATCCTGATATGCTTCAAGCCCGAGCGAAATGGCGTCCCGCAGTTCATCGGAAACCGTGAATTCGGCGGTACCGGTGCGGGATGCGGGATCGTAATCGCCGCCTGCGCCTTCCCGCTTATTGATGCGGTACAGCTCGGACCCGGAATTCTGTGCAGAGAACACCTGCTCCAGGTCACGGCAGCGCGCAAAGCATACCGCGAGCGCCGCATCCGCACCCTCACCGTATATGGTCAGCGTGACAGAGGTGTCGAAAAATGTTTTTGTATCGGAAGCGACGCCAGGCGTCTTCTCTTCTTTGCAGCCGAAGAGAAACAGCAGCCCGACAAGGCAGATACATGAAATGATCCGGACACGGCGATTCAACCCGAAACCTCCTTCTGGTACAGTTACCAATAGTTTAATGCATTCGCCGGAAAATAGCAAGCAAAACCATCCGGATTGTCCGGAAAAAAGCAGTCCGGACAAGTTGAATGTCCGGCTGATTTGTGATAGGATAGCATCAGCACAGAAAAGACACCGCTCCGGATCCGGCAATGTTGGGTTTCTGCGCGGAGTTCAGAGCGGCAAAGACGTGCGAAGATGTGCTTTGAATCGATGTGACCGGTTTTTGGTGTTTCCGGTACTGCCACTGTAGCATGATCTTCGGGCGCAGACAAGAGGCGAACCGGAAAAACAAAGAGTTTTTCGCGAACTTAATTTTATATGATACACGGAACGCGTGACTGAAGGGCGGTTTTTACACAAATCGTGCGCAGAATCCGAAAAGACGAAAGGCAGAAAGAAAAATGGCAAAAAGAATCCTCGTAATTGACGGACAGGGCGGAAATATCGGCCGCCAGCTTGTAAAACTGATCACTGAGCGTTTTCCGGATGCAGAGCTTCTTGCGGTCGGGACGAACAGCATCGCGACCGAGAACATGCTGAAAGCCGGGGCGAAATCCGCAGCGACCGGCGAGAACGCGGTGCTGGTTTCCAGCCGTCGTGCGGACGTCATAATCGGCCCGATCGGAATCGTGATTGCGGATGCTTTGATGGGCGAAGTCACGCCGAAGATGTCGGCGGCGGTCGGCGCAGCGGATGCAGTTCGGATCCTGATCCCGATGAACCGCTGCGATACGCTGATTGCCGGCGCGAACGACAGTCTCGGAAATTATCTCTCGGACGCAATGGAAAAACTGAAGGAGGTACTGTGAACTTGGACGGACAGAACATAAGCGGCATCACAGGCGAAGCGCGCCTGAAACAGTTTTTTACAGAACATCCGAAATGCGCACTGGCTTTTTCCGGCGGCGTGGATTCCGCTTATCTTCTCTATGCGGCGAAAAAAGCCGGCGCAGAAGTACGGGCTTATTATGTAAAAGCGGCTTTCCAGCCCGAATTTGAATTTCAGGACGCCATCCGGCTCGCGGAAGAAATCGGCGCGGATATGAAAGTCCTTCATGTCGATGTACTTTCGGATGATACGGTCCGGAAAAACCCGAAAGACCGCTGTTATTATTGTAAAAAACAGATCTTCGGAAACATTCTCGCCGCGGCAAAGGCGGACGGCTTCAGCGTCATCCTGGACGGGACCAACGCAAGCGATGATGCCTCAGACAGGCCCGGGATGAAGGCCCTTTTGGAAATGCAGGTCCTTTCTCCTCTGCGGCTCTCGGGACTCACCAAGGCCGACATTCGTGCACTTTCAAAAAAAGCCGGGCTCTTCACCTGGAATAAACCGGCTTATGCCTGCCTTGCGACGCGGATTCCGACGGGCGAGGAGATTACCGAAGAGAAGCTCCTCGCAACAGAGCGCTCTGAAGAATTCCTGATGAAGCGCGGCTTTACGGACTTTCGGGTGCGGGAGTTTCAGGGAACGGCGAAGCTTCAGCTTCGCGAGGAGCAGATCCCGAAACTTCTGGAAAACAGGGAAGAGATTCTGGCCGAACTCAGGAAATATTACACCGCTGTCACACTGGATCTGGAGGTAAGACCATGAAGAATGACATCAGGACAACATTGGAGGAACTGCGTGACGGCGCGATTTCCGTTGACGAAGCGCTCCTTGCGATCAAAAAGAAGCCGTTTGAAGACATCGGATTCGCAAAGGTGGATCTCCATCGCGGAATCCGTCAGGGTGCAGCGGAAGTGATCTACGGCGCCGGGAAAACGGCGGAGCAGATGATTGCGATTACGAAAGTCATGCTTGATAACGGGGTGAAAACGATCCTTGTTACGCGCCTCGATTCGGATAAGGCGGAAGTACTGAAGCAGCACTTTGAGATGGAATACCGCGCGGATGCCCGGATCGGGATCGTCGGGGAATTTCCGGAGCCGACCGGTATCGGAACGATTGTCGTTGCGACCGGCGGCACTTCGGATATCCCGGTCGCGGAAGAAGCGGCGCTGACTGCAGAAGCGCATGGAAATAAGGTGGTCCGGCTTTATGATGTCGGCGTTGCGGGACTGCACCGGACCCTTTCCCATATGGATGAGATTATGTCCGCGACCGTCATTATCGCGATTGCGGGAATGGAAGGCGCTCTGGCTTCCGTGATCGGCGGGCTTGCGGACTGCCCGGTCATTGCGGTGCCGACAAGCGTCGGCTATGGGGCCTCTTTCCACGGCCTCTCGGCGCTTCTTTCGATGCTGAATTCCTGTGCTTCGGGCGTTTCGGTCGTCAATATCGACAACGGATTCGGAGCCGGGTACCTTGCCAGCATGATCAACCATATCCATTAAGGCGGGCTGGGCACAGGGCAGAATATTGAGGGATCAATTATCAGGAATATAAATTTGAGGAGGAAAAAGTTATGCCGCAGGATCCAAGATTTATGAACCGTCTGATTCCGTCAGACGAAACGGTTGCAGAGGGAATGAAGACGCTGTATGCGGATCGTTCCGAGAGCTACGGCGTGCGTTATGCCCATGACGTGGTGTACGCGCACCGGAGCGGAGTCGACCTGCATCTGCAGATGCTCTATCCGGGACTGCTGTTCCCGAATATTCCGTCGGGACTGTTCCGCCGCGAGATTGAGGAAATGATGAAAAAAATGCCGAACCGGCCGCAGCGTCCGCCGATGCCGGATCCGTCCGAACTTCCGGAGAGCAAGTATATTCCGATTCCGGACGTCAGCGGGAAGACACAGAAACGTTTCCCCTGTGTGATTTTCATCAAGGGCTCCGGCTGGGGCAAGCAGAACTGCTATGTGGAGCTCCCGATGTTTATTGACATCGCACGCGCCGGCTTTGTCGTGGCTGCGGTGGAATACCGGCCTGCGAGCCTCGAACCCTTCCCGGGCTTTGTCTCGGATGTAAAGGCAGCGATCCGTTTCCTGCGTGCGAACTGCGATGATTTCGACATCGACCCGAACCGGATTGCCATCCTCGGCGATTCCTCCGGCGGGCACACCTCGCTGATGATCGGCTCTACCGGCTGGATGCGGGATTACGATGACGGCGACTACCCCGATGTTTCCAGCGAAGTGCAGGCCTGCGTTGCCTGGTACGGCGTCTCGGATTTCTCCCGCTTCACGCAGGAAGGCGAGAAGGATTACCGGCCCTTCCTCCTCCCGATGATCATGGGCAAAGAAGCCGCCGCCCGTCCCGACGCTGTCGACCTGATCAGTCCCATCAGCTACATCCGCGAGGAGAATGAGTACCCGCCCTTCCTCCTGATGCATGGCGACCGCGATGTGACGGTTCCCTTCGAGCAGAGTGTCATTATGTACAACAAGCTCCGTGAATGCGGCAAGCATGTGGAATTCTACAAGGTTCAGGGGGCGAATCACGGCCAGTACTTCTGGACCAAAGAGGTGATTCAGGCCACCATTGACTTCCTCCGGGCTTATGTCTGAACTCGCCTGCGGGATCATGTCTCCCCCTCGGTCAACGTTCCAGGCGACCTCGGGAGAGACATGATAACCCTCGGCTCGGGGTTGCCGCCGGGTATATCGCGGAACTCGCCTGCGGGAGCAGGAGTAAGGTTTACAGATGAAGAAGTATCATACCATCACAATTCCGCCCGCCTATGACGGGCGGATGCTTCTGAAATACCTGAAGAATGAGCTGGCCTTCTCGCAGACGAAGATCAGCTCTGTGAAGTATGATCCGGAGGGGCTTCTTCTGAACGGGGAGCGGGTGACGGTCCGGGCATTGCTTCATACGGGCGATCTGCTGGAGGTGCTTCTTACCGATTCCCGGATGCGTGAAAACCGCCTGATTCCGAATGAAATTCCGCTGGAGATCCTGTATGAGGATGACAGCCTGATTGCGGTGAATAAGCCTTCGGGGATGGTCTGCCATCCCGCGAAAGGGCACCTCACGGATTCTTTGGCGAGTGCGCTTCGGGCCTATTTTGACCGGACGGATCCGGAGGCGCAGGTTCACCTCGTGGGCAGGCTGGACAAGGAAACCTCCGGGATTGTGCTCTGTGCGAAAAATGCAGTCGCGGCGGCGATCCTGATGCGGGACAGGAATGCGGAGAAGGTTTACACTGCAG
>CADCPV010000042.1 GCA_902803345.1 uncultured Eubacteriales bacterium
GAATTTGTTCAAGTTCTCCCTGCTGTTCCTTATCAGCATAATGGTTTGTTAACACTTGAAAAAATTGTTGACAAAAGAATCGGAATTATGTTATTCTGAACACAGATGGCGATATATAAACATAAAAAAGTCTATAAATCGCCAAAATATAACTTTAGAGATAATATCTGGCGAAATATAGAGTCGCACGGCAAGGAGGACAAAAATGAAAATTATTGGGAGAAATCGTGAGAAAGACGTTCTTTCAAACTGTCTTATGTCAAGGCGTCCTGAATTTGTCGTTGTCTATGGGAGACGTCGTGTGGGTAAAACATTTCTAATCAAGGAATATTTCAATGGTCAGTTTTCTTTCTATGCCACGGGACTGTCTGATGAGAAGACAAAAGGCCAGTTAAAAGCATTCCATGCAAGTTTACAGTTATACGGCAGTACTGAAAACACTGCCCCAAAGGACTGGTTTGATGCTTTTATGCGTTTGAGAAAACTCCTTGAAAGAAAAGATGTTTACAAGGATCCGATCAGCAGCCGGCGGGTCGTTTTTCTGGATGAACTTCCATGGATGGATACAGCCAGGTCGGATTTTAAGAGTGCACTTGAGTATTTTTGGAACAGCTGGGCTTCTTCACAGGACGATCTTGTGCTGATTGTCTGCGGATCTGCCACATCATGGATTATTCAGCATATGCTGAAAGAACGGAAGGGGTTTCATAATCGCGTTACCAGGCGTATCAGACTCCTGCCATTTACACTGAAAGAATGCAAAGAACTTCTGGAGAATAATGGAATCGTAATGACACAGGAGCAAATCATAGAATGCTATATGATTTTTGGAGGCATTCCTTATTATCTGAACTTGATGGATTCCCGTTTGTCTCTGGCACAAAATGTGGACGAGCTTTTATTCAAGCCTTATGGCGATTTGAGAGATGAATATACGGAGTTATTTTATTCTCTGTTCAAAAAGCCTGAGAAGCATTTGGCAATATTAAAAGCGCTATCTGAATCAAAAAACGGCAGAACGCGGAAGGAACTGTCGGAAGTGAAAGCCATCGGAGGCGGGTCTGTCCTGACGGAAAACCTGCAGGAGCTGGAACAATGCGGATTTATCAGAAGATATACGAATTATACGAAACCGTCAAATGAAGCTTACTTTCAGATCGTTGATCCGTATGTACTGTTTAGTCTGAGGTTTCTGCAATCCCAGAACAATATTTCCTGGATGGAGTATATGCATTCTCCGTCATACAACGCCTGGAGAGGGAATGCTTTTGAGATCTGCTGCGTGAACCATTTAACTGAAATTAAAGCTGCACTCGGCATTTCCGGTGTAGAAACAACGGACTATGCCTGGAGGAGTGAAACATCGGACCCGGGGGCTCAGATCGACCTTATAATAGACCGTAAAGATGGGGTTATAAATCTTTGTGAGATGAAATATACAGATGAAGTTTTTGATGTGGATAAATCTGAATATGAAAAGCTTATGAACAGACTGAGTGCATTCCAGAAAGAGGTACATCCGAAGAAAGCAATCCATTTGACGCTTGTTTCCGCAAACGGGCTCTCAAATGGGAAATATGCTTCTGTATTCCAGAACATAATATCAGGGGATCGTTTGTTTCAAGCGTAACTGGACCTGGGTGCGGTAAAGGCCACAGACCGGGTGGCAAGGGGAGATAATAGAGTTGTGACCAGGGAAACAGCCATCACGTTTCTTGAACACCTGGAAGAACTTGCGGAACGTCTTGAAGAGCTCAGAGACGAACTGGACGAGCTCTCCGAAGAATTCATGGATCTTGTCACGGACGATGAATTTTGATAAAAAGGAATAATTGAGAATTTTGCCGCTTCCTCTTGACAAAGGGGAAGCGGTATGCTATAACAAACATATGAACAATCGTTCAAATGAACATAGGATGGAATTGAGGAGACAAAACATGCAGCTCGAACGATTTGAACGCTGTGAAGTAAATGAAGTCCACCGGGATCTCGTGGAACGGGTGATGGCGGACATGCCTGACGAAGACATGCTCTATGAGCTGTCGGAGCTTTTCAAGGTATTCGGTGATTCGACGAGGATCCGGATCCTCTACGCGCTGTATGAGGCGGAGATCTGCGTCTGTGATCTTGCGGAAGTGCTGCAGATGTCGCAGAGTGCGGTGTCGCATCAGCTTCGGAACCTGAAAAGCGCGCGGCTCATCAAGTCGCGCCGGGAGGGCAAGCAGGTGTTTTATTCGCTGTCCGATGATCATGTGGCGACGATCATCGCGATGGGGAAGGAACATATCGAGGAATGAAAGGATGAAAAAGCAATGAAGAAGAAATTTGACCTGGACAATCTGGACTGCGCAAACTGCGCCGCGAAAATGGAGGAAGCGATCAGGAAAATCTCCGGTGTAGAAGATGTTTCCGTCAATTTCCTGACACAGAGACTGACGCTTCGGGCAGACGATGCTCGTTTTGACGAGATTATGAAGGAAGTGGTGAGGGTCTGCAAAAAAGTAGAACCGGACTGCACCATTCTGATGGACTGATACCAGGCGGTGAACAGAAAAAGCCCGGAAAACGGATCCGGGTTTTCTCTTCAGGGAAAATAGTATATGAACAAGAAGCAAAAACAGACCCTGATCCGGATTGCTGCGGCCTTTGTGCTGTTAGTAATCCTGATCTTTTTGGAAAAAACCGGGAAATTATCATTTTTAGACGGAAAATGGTACGCCTTCGTGCCCTTCCTCGTCCCCTACCTTTTGGCAGGTTATGACGTGATCCTGAAGGCCGCGAAAAACATCGCGCACGGGCAGGTTTTCGACGAGAACTTCCTGATGATGATCGCGACATTCGGCGCTTTCTTTGTCGGGGAATATGCGGAAGCCTCGGGCGTCATGATTTTCTATCAGATCGGCGAACTGTTCCAGGGCATTGCGGTCGGAAAGAGCAGAAGATCGATTGCGGCGCTCATGGACATCAGTCCGGAGTACGCCAACATCGAACGGGACGGAGAACTCGTTGAAGTGGACCCCGAGGAAGTGCACCCGGATGACCTGATCGTCGTAAAGCCCGGCGAACGGATTCCTCTTGACGGCGTGGTCGTTTCGGGTTCTTCCATGATCGACACCTCCAGTCTTACGGGCGAGTCGGTGCCGCGTTCGGCGCGCGAAGGCGATCCCGTGATTTCGGGCTGCGTGAACGGCTCCGGAACACTTCGGGTCCGCGTAACAAAGGAATACGAGGATTCTACGGTCGCGAAAATTCTCGAGCTTACGGAAAACGCAAGCTCCCGAAAGTCTCCGGTCGAAAACTTCATCACGCGCTTTGCGCGGATTTACACACCGGCCGTCACGATTGCGGCGGTGCTTCTTGCGGTAATTCCGCCGCTTCTTTTCCATCAGGACTGGATGGAGTGGATTAAAAGAGCCTGTACCTTCCTCGTGATTTCCTGCCCCTGCGCACTCGTGATTTCGGTGCCTTTAGGGTTTTTCGGCGGAATCGGCGCGAGCTCGCGGATCGGTGTTCTCGTAAAGGGCAGCAACTTCCTCGAAGCGCTGTCAGACGTGAAAACGATGGTGTTTGACAAGACCGGAACACTGACAAAAGGGGAGTTTAAAGTACAGCAGATTTACCCCGCAGCGGGTATTTCGGAAATTGAATTTCTCCGAAAAGCAGCGCTTGCGGAGACTTATTCGACGCATCCGATCGCGGAAGCACTTCGGGCTGCGTACCGGGAGAGTGAATCTGAAACAGACGATCAGCCCGCAGTGGACGATGCGCAGGAATATGCCGGAAAAGGCCTGAGCGTCCGGATCGACGGACATACGGTTTTTGCCGGAAACGCAGCACTCCTTCGGGAGCAGGGCGTGGAATTTACGGAAACCGACGATGCGGGAACGGTTGTATATCTTGCGGAGGACGGGAATTATCTCGGCGCGGCGGTGATTTCGGATTCTCTGAAGGAAGGCGCGAAGGAAGCGCTGATTTCCCTGAAGAAAAACGGGGTCCGGGAAACGGTCATGCTTTCCGGAGACCGGAAAGCGGCGGCTAAAGAGGTCGGCGCGGCGCTCGGGCTTGACAGCGTGTATGCGGAGCTTCTGCCGCAGGACAAAGTAACAAAATTAGAAGAAATTCTCAGCACCGAGACCGGGAAGGACAGGACAGCCTATGTCGGTGACGGTATCAACGACGCACCGGTCCTGTCGCGGGCGGATCTCGGAATTGCGATGGGCTCCCTCGGGTCGGACGCGGCGGTAGAAGCCGCGGATATCGTCCTGATGGACGACGATGTCGGAAAAATCGCGCAGACGATGGGAATCGCCCGCCGGACGCTCCGGATTGTCCGGGAGAACATCTGGTTTGCGCTTCTTGTGAAGTTTGCGGTACTCGTGCTCGGCGCGCTCGGTTTCGCTTCGATGTGGCTTGCGACCTTTGCTGATGTCGGCGTCGCGGTCATCGCGATCCTGAATTCGATGCGCACGCTTCGGATGACAGGTAAAAACTGAACTGTGCCCCAAAGTCAGCGTTGACATTTGGGGCATTTTCATGTATACATGGAATCATATGACCAGGGAGAACAGTATACATGAAGATCAGACTGATCCCGATCAATGATGGGTACAGAGGGGCAGCTGATCTTTTTATGGAGGTACGGAAGTGAAAACATACGAAGTGGTAATTCTGGAACAGCAGCCGACCTGCGGCGGCAGGCGGCCTTTCAGAAATGAAATCCGGACAGTGTCGACGGACGACCCGGTTGCGTATGTGCGGAAGCTGGAGCCGTTCTGCGAGCTTGAGGTGACGGAAGAGGAAAACGGTGTCATTCTGATACGCGCAGAACGAAGCGGCTACTGGATCCGGTATGAGTTTTCAGAGGAATGAGTATGGAAGAGAGGGCACAGGAAAATAAGATGGGCGTCATGCCCGTGAAAAAACTTCTGATCAACATGTCGCTGCCCATGATGATCTCGATGTTTGTCCAGGCGATGTACAATATTGTGGACAGCATCTTCGTGGCGAGGATCTCGGAAAATGCACTGACGGCCGTTTCGCTGGCATTTCCGATGCAGACAATCATGTTTGCCGTGGCGGCGGGCACCGGTGTCGGCGTCAACGCGCTCGTATCCCGGGCGCTCGGCGCGAAAGAATACGATCATGCGAACCGGATTGCGGTGAACGGACTCTTTATCTACCTCTTAAGCTATCTTCTGATGCTGGTGCTGGGGCTGACGGTGGTGCGGCCTTTCTTTTCGATGCAGACCAGTGCAGACCAAAAAGAGATCATGGAGCTCGGCGTCACGTATCTTACGATCTGCATGACGATGTCCTTCGGCGTTTACGGCCAGTTTATCTTTGAACGTCTGCTGCAGTCGACGGGACGGACCTTCCTCACGATGCTGACGCAGGGAATCGGCGCGGTGATCAATATTATCCTGGACCCGATCTTCATTTTCGGCCTGAAGATGGGGATTGCCGGCGCGGCGATTGCAACGGTGACCGGACAAATTGCGGCCGCCATACTGGCTTTTCTCTTCAATCACCTGAAAAACAAAGAGATCCGGCTTCGCCTTCGTGGTTTCCGGCCGGACGGAAAGATCATCGGTACGATATACAAGATCGCGGTGCCATCCATCTTTATGCAGGCAATCGGGTCGGTCATGACTGCCGGAATGAATCTGATCCTGATGGGCCTGAGTTCCACCGCTGCCGCAGTATTCGGTGTGTATTACAAGCTTCAGAGCTTCTTCTTCATGCCGGTTATCGGCCTCAATAACGGCATGATCCCGATCATCTCCTATAACTACGGTGCCGGCAGGAAGGACCGGATGCTTGAGACGCTGCGTTTTTCCTATTTCATCGCGTTCGTGTTCTGTATGATCGGGCTGGTCTGTTTCGAAGTGATTCCGGGGCCGCTTTTCAGGCTCTTTGATGCCTCGGATGAAATGATCGCAATCGGGACGCATGCGCTTCGGATCATTGCGATTACCTTCCTTCTGATGTGGTATTGCGTGATCACAGGCTCGTTTTTCCAGGCGCTCGGGAAGGCACTGTACAGTCTGTACGTTTCTGCGGCGCGTCAGCTTATCGTGCTGCTTCCTGCCGCATATATTTTAGCGAAAATCGGCGGCCTCAACCTGATCTGGTGGTCCTTCCCGATCGCGGAACTGATGTCTGTCGCGATCACGCTGATCTGCAGAAAGCGGGTGTTTACGGAGATTGTGGATAAGATCCAGCCCAGAGAAGAGCTTCCGGAAAAAGCCTGAAGTTCCTGAATTCAGAATGAAACCATATCGAAAAGCCCCGGGTTTCGGGGCTTTTCGTATGTAAAGGCGAGATCTGCCTTTCTTTTTCCATCAAACTGTGTTAAGATGATTTCAACAATACGGTACGATTCGCCTGAACGGCATGAGGCGGATCAGAAAGGAGAACTCAGATGATCAAGACCCCGTTAAAAGAGGTCCGCGTCGCATTTATCGGATGCGGCGTGATTTCCCACAATCACATGCGTTCCTATACCCAGATGGACAATGTAAAAGTGGTTGCGGCCTGCGACATTGACAAACCGAGGCTGGAGGCCTGGTGCGCCCGCTACGGTGTTGAAAACATGTACACGGATTACCGTGAAATGTTGAAGCGCGATGACATTGACTCGGTTGACGTCTGCGTACACAACAACCTGCACCTTCCGATGACGCTGGCGGTGCTGCGCTCCGGACGTCACTGCTTCTGTGAAAAGCCGATGGCGGCAAGTTACAAAGATGCGAAGCGGATGTACGATGAATGGCAGCGGCTGAAAGCGGAAACCGGCGTGGAGCTGGCGGTGCAGGTCGATACAATTTTCAAGCCGCAGACCCGTCTTGCAAAGAAGATGGTGGAAAACGGAGAACTCGGCCATGTGTACTATATCCGCTGTCTCGGCCACAGACGCCGGAACCGTCCGGGTCTCGATTCCGACCTGTCGGTGAATTTCTACAACAAAGAGCTTGCAGGCCACGGCGCGGTATTCGACATGGGCGTGTACCATATCGCGCAGATGCTCTATATTCTCGGCCTTCCGAAATTGGAGCGCGTGACGGGCATGTGCTATCTGGAGCCGCCGAGAAATGAGAAGATGCTCGAAGGCCGGGAATTCGGCGTCGAAGACCTTGGGCTCGGTTTTGCAGCCTATGAGAACGGCCTGACCTTCGAATTCATGGAGAGCTGGGCGCTTCATGTGGACGATGTCGGAAGTTCCTTTATTGCCGGCTCTCTCGGAGGCCTGCGGTTCACGAACGAGGAAGTGCGCGGCCGGAACTGGCCGGCGCCGGGTCTGAAGTATATCACGACAAAAGACGAGCGGGATATCGATATCGACCTTCGCGTGAATGATTACGAAAACAATTTCTATGAGAAGAAGCTCGATCCTGATATGCAGTACTATGACAATAATTTCGAGCACTGGATCGCGTATCTGACAGGCAAAATCGACGAGCGCATCAATACACCGCTGATCACACTGAACACGGCATTTCTGAGTGAGGGCATATTCCTTTCGAGCGAGCTTCGGCGTGAGATCCGCGCTGAAGAAATCGAGGCTCTTTCCGAATCGATCGCGCTGACTTCTCAGGAAACGCCCTGGGGCACTTTTGAATACGAACTGTAAGGAGGTTTGACATGGCTGATATGAAGGTTTCGGTTGCTTCCTATTCCTTTCATGGGATGATCAATGCGGGTGAGATGGATGTTTTCTCCTATCTGGACCTCTTAAAATACCGCTATCACGTGGATTACGCGGATATCTGGACCGAGGGCTGCCTGAAAACGCTGGATGTGGAATTCCTGAAAAGGATCCGGAAGGCAATGGATGAGCGGGGACTGACACTTGCGAATCTCTGTGTCGACGGTCCCTATATCTGGTGCGACGATCCCGAAGAGCGGGCCGCGCATAAGGCTTCGATGCTGGAGTACCTCCGGGCTGCGGAAATTCTCGGCGCAAAGACTGTCCGGATCGATTTCGGCGTGGACGGAGAAGGGATGAAAACCGCTTTCAGAAGAAGAAATGCCGCGCCGGAAGAGGTATACACGATGAGTGAGGAAGCATTCACCTATCTCGCGGACACCTACCGTGAATACTGCGGAATCGTGTCGAATTTCGGCGCAAAGATCGGTCCCGAAAACCACTGGGGCTGGGACCGGATTCCGGCTTATCTCCGGAAAGTATATGATGCAGTCGATCACCCGGCTTACGGACACCTGTACCATCTCAGCAATTTCTATGATGATCCGGAAGGCGGAGAGGCATTCTGCATCGAACACGCGATGCACACCCATTTCCATGCCAACTCGATGCCCTATGCGATCGATGTCGCGCGGAAGCTGTATCAGTCCGGTTATCAGGGGACTTACGGCGTAGAGCATCATTCAGGGAAGCTGGAACCGCAGCGCGTGGAATGGCAGCTTGCATCGCTTCGGGAAATCCTTGCGGAGATTCGGTTAGAGGAAGAGACCGGTGTCGCCTGTGAAAAGGCTTACATGAACAGCATGTACGGAGTCTGAAGCACTTCAAACGGGCAGGTTTATCTTAACGGCAGAATCTGTACCGGCGAAAGACCCGGTTCAGGTTTGATACAGCCCGGACAGGATCCGGATCTCCGCCTTCATTTTCTGCACAACAGAATCTGGGGCGATGATCCGGATTCTGCCGGAAAGCGCCATGATCCACCCTAAAAACTGCGGCGAGACAGCCACGTTCACCATGGTTTTAAAGTGCCGGTCATCTGTCGGAATGATCGGGATTTCCTTCCCGAAACGGTCAATCAGGATGCCCGCGAGGTCATTTTCGGCTTCGAGGCTCACCCGGATCTCCTCGCCGCCGTACATGCCGAAGAGGCTTCTCGTGTAGCGCGGGATATTGAAGGCATGAAAGGCCTCCTGGCCCTCGCGCCGCTCGGAGCAGACAGAGATCCGAAGCATCTTGTCCACGCGGTAGTGCTTGATTTTCTGATCTTCGCTGTCATACGCGACCAGATAGTAGTTTTCGTTATCCCAGAGAAGTGCCCAGGGACTGACCTGGTACCAGGCCCCTTCGTGCCGGAGCACAGGCTCCTTTTTCAGGTTCCACTGGAAATACTGGAAGCGGATCTGCCGGTCTTTTCCGATGGCTTCGTGCAGGGTATCCACGTTGTAGTAGATGCTCTCGTTCATGGACTTGATGCGCCCGGAGATAATGACCTGACGGTTCAGTTCACCCGCCTCATAGCGGCTGACGAGCGTTTCCAGCTTCCTGATCAGTTCCTGGGATTTCCGGTCGGTAATGAATTTGGCGGACTGGACGGAATCCACTAAAAGTTTCAGTTCCGGAAGCTCAAAGATCCGCCCGCCGATGTGATAATGATGCTCCCGGCCTTCCTGTACCTTGATGATGTCGATGCCGAAATGCCGCAGCTCTTCAAAATCCTGATAGAGCGTTTTCCGGTCGGCTTTTACATCATAGGCTCCGAGCTTCGAAATGATTTCCTGCAGCGTAATTCCATGCTGCTCATCGGTTTCCTCCGAAAAAATCTTCACGAGATATAAGAGTTTCAGCTTCTGGTTTGAAGAGCGGGCCATAGGAGCCTCCTTCTGTAGATTCAGTGCCTGGCTCGTCTGATTTTCATCGGCCGTCCGGGCAGATACGGCAGTTTCTTCGGGACAGACAAAAGAAGTCCGACGACTTTTCTTCCGCAGGTGATGCACTCCATGGAACCGTTGGTTTCCAGAAGATCCAGACCGGTGTTGACTGTGCCGCAGCAGGGGCATTTGACGGTATATTTCATGACAGCGCTCCTTTCAGTTCTCGGAATCTTCGAGGTAATCCCGGTATTCCTCATCGCTGGCAAAGAGCATGAACTCGCCGTTTACATTTCCCATATAGCCGTCTTCTGTAAGATATCCGTACATTGCGGGACCTCCTTGTTGTTTGATCTGCCTGTATCATACAACGAATGCTGTCCCAAAAAACTCCCTCAATAGAAAGAATACACCATTTTGACTTTGATTTCCACCGGAAAATAAAAAAGAAAGAAGGATTCTGAAATGCTGTACCTGAAATACATGGAAGAAGGAAACAGTCTGACCAATACGCTGGCGTTTATCCGCGCGCAGAAAGCGCTGCCGAATGCCGGCGGGCAGGAGATTCGCGGCTCGGAAGCATACCGGGATCTGATCCGCTGTCTGCTTTCTTTTGAAAAGCTGTATTTTCTTGCTTCCAATAACCAGCGCGAAGGCTCGACCTCCGTTCCCCGCATCTCGGACCATCCGAACTTCGGACTCATCATGAATGTATTCACGATGTCGCGCTTTTGCGATGACTACGCGAATCACTTCAAGGGAGCGGAAATGTTTTTTGTCGAAGTCCCGAGGGACGGCGGACAAGCGGGACTGTTTGAATCGGTATTCCAGATCGCGTCCATGACCGGTGTCAAAAACATCATCGTCAACGAGGGGCAGGAGTATACGGTCATCCCGATCAGCGATATCAGGTCAATCGGCGGCCTTTCGGACCGCGCGTCAAGCGTGCTTCAGGGATCCGCGCTGGACCTTGCGCTTTCGGAGGGGAAATTTGATGTTTCCTTTCAGCGGTCCAGATGCTTTAAGCACGGCATGGACATCATGCATTACGCCTACCAGACGCAATTCCCGCTGAGCTGGGACAGCATTCTTCGGAAAGTGCAGGCGCTCGCCGATGAATTTTCATGGTTCAATCTCGGGCGGAGAGAGATTTCCGGAGCCCCGGTCCAGATCATTGGCAGTTCAAGGGAGTTCCCGCTGAAAGACATCCGGAATTCAAAGATTCGGGAAGAAGCCGGATGCGCGCTCATCATGGGCAGGAGCCGCGCGATGGACTGCGTCCTGCAGGTAGAGTTCTGGAACCAGCTGCAGGCTGTGGAACTGACGGTTTTTGACGAGGATCCCAGCCATTACGCCGAGTCGGGCCATGTTTTTAACGAACACCGCTTTGACGTATACATGGATGCGATCGAAGATATCGCAGACAGATCGAAGTGATATTTCGCGGCGGAAGTCCTGAGATGTATTTACAAGTAGCAGCATCTGTGCTACAATCAGGATGACCATTAAAAATCCGGAGGCTCTCCTATGAAAAGAGTGAATGTATTGTCCATGAAGGACTGTGCGGCCTGTCGTCAGTGTGAAGTATCCTGCTCCACGGCGTTTTACAAGGCCTATGACCCGGATCTCTCGTGCATCCGCATCTCTGCAAAACCCGACGGCAGCCCGAAGATCAGCTACTGCCTGCAGTGCGGTAAATGTGCCCGGACCTGCGAACATGAAGCGATTACACAGAACGCGCAGGGCGTATATATGATCAACCGGAAAAAATGTGTTGGCTGCGGAAAGTGTGCTGAAGCGTGCCCGATGAAGGTAATCGTACTGAAAGAAGGCGCCGGATACGCTTCGAAGTGCATTGCCTGCGGGATCTGCGTGAAGGGCTGTCCCATGGGGATCCTGGAGATCAACGAAGCCTGATTCCGATCCTTTTACAGAGAAAAGTATTATATTTAAAGCATTCCGCAATACGAGCCGCGGAGTGCTTTTCCTTTGTGTCGGCGCTTGATTTTTGAGCGCTTTTGGAATATACTGTTTCCTGACAACTGCGCAGTTATGGCGCAAGACAGACAGCAGAAGGACCTGACTGAGGGGAAAAGATGGAAGAGAACAAAAAGACAAAATACTACCTGGAAAAACCGGCGAAGATTCTGATCGACCTGAAGACGACGGAAAACGGACTGACGGAAGCGGAAGCAGAGAGACGGCTTCAGGAAAACGGAAAGAACAAGCTGAAAGAAGCGGAGCATGACAGCCTCCTGAAGAAGTTCTTCAAGGCGCTCGCCGACCCGATGATCATTATGCTGATCGCAGCAGCGGCGGTTCAGGCGATTGTGACGGTCATCGAAGCCGGCGGAAAGCCGGGCATTCGGGATTTCATGGACGTGATCGTCATTCTGATCGTGGTCGTCATCAACAGCATTCTGAGCCTGATTCAGGAAAGCAAGGCGGAAGCGGCGATGGATGCGCTGACGCAGATGACGGCGGCCACTTCCAAGATCATGCGCGACGGAAAGGTCACAGTGATCAAAAGCGAAGACGCGGTTGTAGGCGATGTGGTCGTGCTGGAGGCAGGCGACTCGGTTCCCGCGGACTGTCGGATTTTAGAGGCGCACAGCCTGAAGGCGGAGGAAGCCGCCCTGACCGGTGAATCGGTGCCGGTCAACAAGCTTGTCGATATCCTGATGCTTCAGAAGGAGCAGCGGGATATTCCGCTCGGTGACCGCCGGAACATGCTCTACAGCGGTTCCACGATCGTATACGGCCGCGGAAAAGCTGTGATCACGGCGACCGGCATGGATACGGAAATGGGCCGGATTGCGGACGCACTCTCCGAGGCGGAGAAAGAACAGACCCCGCTCCAGAAGAAGATGTCGGAGCTTTCCGTTTTCCTGACGAAACTCGTAATCGGCATCTGTATTGCCGTCTTTGTTGTGGGTATTGCGGAGTCCCTGCTGTTCTCCGGCGACGGCTTCAGCTGGCGCGTTCTCGGAGACGCTGCCCTGGATACCTTCATCGCAGCGATTGCGCTCGCCGTCGCGGCAATTCCGGAAGGCCTCCCCGCCGTCGTCACGGTTGTGCTGTCGATCGGCGTCACGGCCATGGCGAAACGCAAAGCCCTGATCCGGAAACTGACTGCCGTAGAAACGCTCGGCTGCACGCAGATCATCTGCTCCGATAAGACCGGTACGCTGACACAGAACAAGATGACCGTCGTCAAGACTTTTACGGATGACGAAAAGCTTCTGGCAATGGCGATGGCACTGTGCTCGGATGCGGAAATCCAGCCGGGTGAGCAGGAATCCACCGGCGAACCGACGGAAGCCGCACTCGTGAATTATGCGTTTAAGATCGGCTATCCGAAATATGAGATGGCGGAAGAGCAGCCGCGTATCGGCGAAGCGCCTTTCGATTCTCTTCGGAAGATGATGTCCACCGTTCATCAGGACGGGTCTTCCTATATTCAGTATACCAAAGGCGCTTTTGATGTAATTTTGGAGCGCTGCAGCGGATATCTTCGGGGCGGGAAAGTCATCCCGATGACGGATGAACTGCGGGCGAAGATCGCAGAGGTCAACAAGGAATACGCAGACAATGCACTTCGTGTCCTTTTAGCAGCGTACCGGAGATACGATGCAATGCCTGCTTCAATGGAGCCGGAAGACCTCGAAAAGGATCTCGTATTTATCGGCCTCATGGGCATGATTGATCCCTGCCGGCCGGAAGTCTATGACGCAATCCAGGAGTGCCGGGAAGCCGGCATACGGCCTGTGATGATTACCGGCGACCACAAGGACACCGCCGTCGCAATTGCAAAGGATCTCGGGATCATCAAGGATGCTTCCGAGGCTATCGCAGGCGCGGAACTGGACCGCTATTCGGATGAAGAACTCCTGGAACTGGTGCCGCAGTATTCCGTCTATGCGCGTGTACAGCCGGAGCACAAGACCCGGATTGTCAACGCCTGGCAGACCCGCGGGATGGTAACCGCTATGACCGGCGACGGCGTGAACGACGCGCCTTCCATCAAGGCCGCGGATATCGGCGTCGGCATGGGCATTACCGGTACCGACGTTACAAAGGGCGTTGCGGACATGGTGCTTGCGGACGACAATTTCGCAACCATTGTAAATGCAGTCGAAGAAGGCCGGAAGATTTACGACAATATCCTGAAGGTCCTGCAGTTCCAGCTGTCCACCAACATGTCCGAAGTGCTGATCATGTTCCTCGCGTCGATCCTGAATTTCAAGATTCTCGCGCCGGTGCACCTTCTGTGGATCAATATGGTGACCGATTCTCTGCCCGGCCTTGCGCTCGGCATGGAGAAGGCGGAATCCGACCTGATGAAGCGGAAACCCAGGGCTTCGACGGACGGGATTTTCGCCGGCGGAGCAGGGGCGGACATGATCTGGCAGGGCGTTTATATCGCCATTGTGGAGATTGCATCGTATCTGATCGGTTACCGGATGGTGAACGGCACACTTTCGGGCCTGATCGGCGGCCCCGCCTGTGCAAATGCAATGGCGATGGTCTTTGTCACCGCAAGTTTCGCGGAAATGTTCTGCGCGCTTTCAATGCGCTCGAGAAACGGCTCGATTTTCTCGATCCATATGCTGAAAAACATCAACTGGTGGCTTGTCGGCGCACTGGTGATTACGACGGCGCTGACCTTTGTCGCGGTGCTGGTTCCCGGCCTTCAGACCGTGTTCGGCATCGAGCGCGGCATGTTCACAGGCAGAGAACTCCGGGTTGCGATTGCGCTGGCACTGACGGTCATTCCGGTATTTGAGATCGGAAAAGCGGTGCGGAGAAGTCTTCCGCAGCAGGAAAAAGAAAACTGATTTGGTATTATAATGCGAAACCGCCGGAGAGGATCATCTCCGGCGGTTTCGCGGAAAGGATATAAAAATGAATATTCCAGAGAGTTTCCTCAAAAACCAGACCTTTGATTCCCGAGCAATCGGCTTCAACCGTCAGCTGATCCCGAACATGATCAACGGCGGAAAGCACGGCAACACCAATATCGGCTACAAGGTGATGGCCGACGGAAAGGTGTGGGTGAGCTTATACGGCCCCACAGCCAAAGAAGTGACAGCCGGCCCGCCGGAGAATCTTGTGCCGCTCACGCTGCAGGAAGACGGTATGTGGACCGGGACGATTCAGTACGAAGAGCCGGGCCTCAAACAGCTTTTATTCTATGTGGACGGCGTCCGCATCGTCAACCCGCTTGCGCCGATCGGCTACGGCTGGGGCTACGGCATCAACTACATTGAAGTGCCGGACCCGGATCAGGATTACATTCTGATCAAGGACGTCCCGCACGGAACCGTTTCACAGGAGTATTTTTATTCGGAAGTAACCGGGGAGACCGAATGCTGCTACATCTACACACCGCCGAAATACCGCGACGACCTTGATACACAGTACCCGGTGCTGTATCTGCAGCACGGCGGCGGAGAGAATGAAGCCTGTTGGACGCATCTCGGAAAAGTGAATTTCATCATGGACAACCTGCTCGCGGAGGGCAAGGCGGTTCCGTTTATCATCGTGATGAACAACGCCATGATGCAGGTCAATACCGACGGCAATCCGCGTCTTGACACCGGAAAATTCAACGAAATGGTCATCCGGGACTGCATTCCCTTCATCGAGTCGCATTACCGCGCCATTCCCGACAAAAAAGCCCGCGCGATTGCCGGCCTTTCCATGGGGTCCCTGCTGTCAGGCGAAATGATTATGGCGCACTACGACATCTTCGGCTCAGCAGGCTTGTTTACCGGCTATACCTATCCGGTTATGCCCGGTTACAGCCGCCCGCAGGATGAGCAGCTGAAAGCTCTTGACGACGCGGAAACCTTCAACCGCGAGGTGAATCCCTTCTTCGGTGCAATCGGCGACCACGAGGTTTCACTGCCGCTGTTTGAGAAGGAGCGCGCGTATTGCAGAGAGAAAGGAATTCACTATATCCAGAAGATTTACCCCGGCTACCATGAGTGGCGGGTCTGGAGAGCCGCATTCTGCGACTACGCGAAGATCGTATTCCGGGAGAGCTAAGTTCAGCGCTTCTTTCCGACAAATACCCCGACCAGCGGAGAATCGGTTTCATATCCCCGGATGATCTTTTTGAAGTATTTCAAATACTCCTCAGAGGACTGGATGCTTGTTATTACCTCAAAACCGCATTCCGCTAAAAGATCCTCCCACTTTTTCGCGGAGAAATAGCAGAAGCGCTCCTGGATTTCCCGGTTCCAGCTTTTCGGCCCCCAGGTCCAGGTGCAGAGAAATTCCCGAAGTATATCCCGGGGAACGAGGCAGTCGTATGCACCGTTTCCCGGGAGTTTCTGCGGCCGGCGCCGAAGTTCCGGCTGCTCTTCCGCATCTTCCTTCTCACTGAGCGGTCTTTCCGTATAAAAGCGCTCCAGCGCCAGAACATCTTCTTCCCTGAGAAGCGAGGCGATAACCGGCTCTTCTGCACGGGCATCATTTTCGGCGAGCCCCTCGCGGACTACCGCAGTGCCCCCTGTCCGAAGCAGTGCCTTTGCATGGAGAAGCGCATCCCGGACCGGCACATCCGTAAAGCGTCCCATATCCGCATAAGAACCGATTTCATGCAGCACGCTGGAAAAAATGATTGCATCGAAACCTTCCGGAATCCCCGCATACTCTTCAAATCTTCCGGTGATCAGATGATCGTAGATTCCCGCCGGCGCATGGTCAATATTATCCTGAACCATGTCGATCCCGTAGATTTCTGCATCCGGAATCATGGCCCGGAGTCCCTTTCCGACTACGCCGGAACCGATCCCGACATCCAGGATGCGCGGACGATCCAGGCTTTTGACAGCCTGCGCCGTGTAAAAGGGGATCAGGCTTTTCGTGGTATTGTCGTAGCTCTCCGTCATGCGGCGGAGATAGGTCTGATAATTGTTTTCCGTGATCATATTTTCCTCACAGCAGGCATCATCCTTTATCCATAAAGCCATGCACGCACTGATCATAGCAGAAAAGAACCGTAAAATCAATGGCAGGTGAAGAAACACTGAGGCTGTGAACCGCGTTGAATCTTGATTTTTTCGGTTCTTTCGCATATACTGTAGTGGAGATATTTCATGCAATGGGAGGCTGTCCAAAATGAACAAGGCGTTTCTTTATGACCTTCTTGCTACCGGTTCCGTCTCGGGAAACGAAGCCGTTTTAGAGAAGAAATTCTATGACTATATGCAGGATAAGGCCGACAAGGTTACGGTTGATGAACTCGGCAACGTTACGGCGGCCATCAATACGGCATCTTCGTTCAAGGTGCTTCTTGCCGGTCATGCGGACGAGATCGGGCTGATGATTTCGGCGGTCGGCTCCGACGGAATGCTGATGGTTACGAAAATCGGCGGCATCTATCCGACTACCTATCCCGGTCACAAGGTCCGGATTTATACGGAGAACGGGATTCTTTACGGGGCTGTTGCGAATTCCCGGGACATCGCCAAAAACACCGAACTTTCCGCCTCGGATCTTCGGATCGATATCGGCGCGAAAGACCGCGAAGATGCACTCAAATATGTCGCGCTCGGCGACCCGGTTTCTTTTGATACCGATGTGCGGGAGCTTGTGAATGACTGCATCACCGGACGCGCACTTGACGATCGGATCGGCGCTTATATTGTCATGGAAGCACTCGCAAAGGCGAAGACTCTGGGCGCTTCCGTCGGCTGCTATTCGGTTACGACAACCGGTGAAGAAACCACCGGGAACGGGGGGTATTTTACCGCATCCCGGATCCGGCCGAACATTGCGATCGCAGTGGACGTCACCTATACCTCCGACAACTGCGGAATCAGCGACGCAGTGACCGGCGCCGTATCCGTCGGGAAAGGGCCGGTTCTCTGCAATAATCCGTCAATTCATAAAAAGCTGAACAAAATCCTCCTTGAATGCGCGAAAAAACTTGATATGGAGGTCCAGATCGAAGCTGCCAGCGGACGCACCGGAACGGACGGAGATACGATGCATTTGACCGGAATCGGCGTACCGTTTGCGCTTGTATCAATCCCGCTTCGCTATATGCACAATCCGGACGAGGTCGCATCGCTTCGGGACATTGAGGACTGCATCAATCTCCTTGCGGAATTCTTCTGTGCCTGCTCGGAGGATATGAACCTGAAGCCGTTCTGAGACGTGCCCGCAGCAATTATTTGTTTCTTGATTCTCAGGGCATTATCTGGTATGATAAGCATAAAGACACAGACAGCGATTCTATTCCGGGTACAGGAAAAAATGTGTCTTGAGAAAAGAAAGGTGCGTACAGCAATCCTATGACGCGATCCTTATAAGATGGTGAAAAAAAGGCACCTTGACTGATAGGGGATGGACATCAACCTGCCATCCCCTTTTCTGAAAATCCGGAACGGAGAGGGGGGATGATCGATGCTGAATGAACTGAAAAACGAAGCCAACAGAACACTGACAGAGAACGGAGCCGTGACTTATCGGAGTACGGGTTCGGAGTGTCTCGACCTATTTGCGTCAATCGGCGCGCTTCGTTCGGCGCCGGATCAGGACATCATCGGCCGTTTCCTCCGTGCCTATGCGGATGACCGGGACCTTGCCGTAAAGACACTTTTCTTCGCAAGGGATATAAGAGGCGGCCTCGGCGAGCGCAGGGTGTTCCGCGTGATCCTTCGGTGGCTTTCTGTGATGTACCCCGAATCCGTCCGCAAAAACGTCCCGCTGATCAGCGAATACGGCCGGTTTGACGACCTTCTGGTACTCTTAGGCACACCCTGTGAGGATGAGGCGGTTCGCTGCATCCGGGAGCAACTTAGCAAAGACCTGGAAGCATATGAACAGGGCAGCGCGGTTTCGCTTTTAGCGAAATGGCTGCCTTCCGTGAATGCTTCGAAAGAAGAGACAGTGCTTCTCGGAAAACGGATTGCAAAACAGCTCGGTTATTCGGAGGCGGCGTATCGCAAAATTCTCACAAAACTCCGTGCCCGTATCCGGATCATCGAGAACAATCTCCGCGAGAAGGATTATACATTCGATTATGAGAAACAGCCCTCCAAAGCCTTATTCAAGTACAGAAAGGCCTTCCTCCGAAACGACGGTGAAAGATACCAGGCCTTCCTCCAGAAGGCCATGGAAGAGCCTACTGTGCTTCATACGGGCACGCTGACGCCTTATGATATCATTGCGCCTTTTATTTCCTGGAACGGCTATCGCGCTGTCTCCGAAGAAGAGCGCAGGAGCATCGATGTTACCTGGAACGCGCAAGAGGATTTTGCCGGCGACGACAATGCGCTGGTCGTTGTAGACGGTTCCGGCTCGATGTACAGCTACGGCAATCCCATGCCGGCAGCGGTCGCGCAGTCCCTCGGGATCTATTTCGCCGAGCGGAACCGAGGCGCTTTTCACAATCATTTCATCACTTTCGGAGGAGATCCGAGGCTGGTGAAGATCAAGGGCAGGGATATCGCGGAAAAGCTCCGCTACACGATGAGCTTTGACGACTGGAGAAATACGGACCTGCAGAAGGTGTTCAACCTGATCCTGCGGACGGCGGTGAAAAACAACCTCCCGCAGGAGGATCTGCCAAAGAAGCTGTACATCATTTCCGATATGGAATTTGACTGCTGCAGCCATGCGGACCTGACGAATTTCGAAACGGCGAAAATGAACTACGAAGAAGCAGGCTACCGTCTGCCGGAGGTGGTCTTCTGGAACGTGCAGTCCCGTAACCGCCAGCAGCCTGTGAAGAAAAACGAACAGGGCGTGGTGCTGGTGTCCGGCTGCTCGCCGCAGATTTTCAGGATGCTTCAGAGCGGCGCGCTGGATCCATATTCCTTCATGATGGAGGTGCTCAGTTCCGAGCGCTACAGCCGGATTACAGCGTAATAGTCGCCGGCAATTTTGAAGATACGGAACTTTTCAAACACAATTACTTTGAAGAAATGGAATTTTTCGGTTGATTTGACTTTGAAGAAATGGTATAATTCCCTCGAAAGGGGGAATTATTTCATGTTTTTTAAAAGAAAGGCGTATGATCAGCTTCTGAACTGGAAAAACCGTTACGCCGGAAAGTATAGTATCCTGTTGGAAGGCGCCCGTCGAGTTGGGAAATCAACCATTGCAGAGGAGTTTGCACGAAATGAATACAGATCTTATATCCTTATAGATTTTGCAGATGTTTCGAAGCAGGTGATGGAATGCTTTGACGATATCAGCAATCCGGACCTGTTTTTCCTTCGGCTTCAGGCAGTTACAGGTATTCAGCTTTATCTCCATGAATCGGTTATTATTTTTGACGAGATCCAATTGTATCCTCCAGCCAGACAAGCCATTAAATATCTTGTGAAGGACGGGCGATATCATTATATCGAAACAGGTTCGTTGATTTCTATCAAAAAGAATGTGAAAAATATCCTGATTCCATCTGAGGAAATGAAGCTTTCAGTATATCCGATGGATTATGAAGAATTTCTGTGGGCAACAGGGAAAAACAATTATGGTGTGATCAGGCAGATTTTCCAATCGGGACGAAGTATCGGCCAGCAGATCAATCGCTCGCTGATGAGGGATTTCAGAATATACATGGCTGTTGGCGGAATGCCGCAGGCGGTAGAAGCTTATACGGCAGGATGCAGTTTCTCTGAAATCGATACGGTAAAAAGATCGATTATTCAGCTTTATGAAGATGATTTTAAAAAAATAGATACTTCCGGACGAATCTCTGCATTTTACCATTCGATTCCTGCCCAGCTTGCCAAAGACGTCCGACGCTATTCGATATCGTCTGCCATAAAAAAGAAGAAAACTGATAAAGACGATGAGCGTATCTACGAGTTGCTTGATTCCAAAACGGTTTTAATCTCTTATAATATTGATAATCCGCATGTTACCTTGTCAGACTCGAAGGATTTAGACAGTTATAAAATGTATCTTGCTGACACAGGCTTATTTACCACATTGATGCTGATGGATCGTCCTCTGGCAGAAAATGATGTATACGCAAAACTGCTTTCCGATAAACTTCCGGCAAATCTTGGCTATTTATATGAAAATGCTGTTGCACAGATGATTGTTTCTGCAGGCAGAGAACTTTGCTACCATACCTGGGAAAAAGCCGGAAGCACACATTACTATGAAATAGACTTTCTTCTTTCTGATCATGCGAAAACGACCGCGATTGAGGTGAAGTCTTCGGGACTCGGAAAACATTCGTCTTTGGATTCTTTCAGAGAAAAGTATTCTGATTCGGTAAAGGATACGATTATTCTTTCTCAAAAAGACGTGAAAAA
>CADCPV010000043.1 GCA_902803345.1 uncultured Eubacteriales bacterium
CGAAAATCCTCAGGATCAGCATCGTGGCGGTTGCACTGTATCTAATGAGTGCCGCAATGATGTATTTCCAGAACTACCTGACAACCATGACCGCGACGCGGATCAATCATGACCTCCGGCGGGATATCTCGAGTAAAATCAACCATATTCCGCTTTCCAGACTCGACCAGTCCAGCTTCGGAGATCTGCTGTCACGTGTCACAAATGATATCGATACGATCGGCGAATCGCTTTCGCACAGCGCGGTGCAGATGATCCGAGGCCTCGTGACCTTCCTCTTTGCAACTGTTGCGATGCTTTTAACAAACGTTCCGCTCGCGCTTGTGGCACTCGCATCCAGCATGCTCGGTTTTCTCTTCATGAAAATCATTATCACGAAGTCGCAGAAATACTTTGTGCTCCGGCAGCGGTATCTCGGCGAAATGAACGGGCATATCGAAGAAATGTACGCCGGGCATACGATTGTAAAATCCTACAACGGCGAACAGGACTCTTTAGAGCGTTTTGAGGAGCTGAATGAGAAGCTCTATGTTAACAACTACATGAGTCAGTTCCTGTCCGGCATGATGATGCCTTTCATGGAGTTTGTCGGGAACCTCGGGTACCTGATGGTCTGTGTTGTCGGCGCGATTATGACGTCGCACGATCTGATCAGTTTCGGTACGATTATCGCCTTCATTATCTACGTCAAGATCTTCACGCAGCCTCTGGGAATGGTTTCGCAGGCGGTAACCGCGCTGCAGTCCGCGGCGGCGGCAGCGGAGCGAGTCTTCGCCTTCCTCGAGGAGAAGGAGATGGAGGACGAATCCGACAAACAGCAGGATTTCCGCGCAGAACGGGGTGAAGTGGTTTTCGATCATGTGAATTTCGGCTATACGCCGGACCGCACGATTATTCACGATTTCAGCTTCACCGCACATTCGGGCATGAAGGTCGCGATCGTCGGACCGACCGGCGCCGGAAAGACCACGATGGTGAATCTTCTCATGCGCTTCTATGAGCTGCATTCAGGAGAAATCCGGATCGACGGCACGAACATCACGGATCTTTCGCGGGCAAACGTCCGAAAGCTTTTCGCGATGGTGCTGCAGGATACCTGGCTGTTTGAGGGTACGATCCGCGATAATATCGCGTACGGCTCGCATAACGTTACAGACGAGGAAATTCACGAGGCCTGCCGCAGAGTCGGTTTACACCGCTATATTCGCTCTCTGAAGGACGGTTATGATACGGTGATCAACGACGCCTTCTCACTTTCAGCCGGCCAGCGGCAGCTGATGACGATCGCCCGCGCGATGGTCAGTAAAAAGCCGCTTCTGATCCTTGACGAAGCGACGAGTTCCGTCGATACCCGTACCGAACAGCTCGTGCAGGATGCGATGGAGGAACTGACGAAGGGCCGCACCAGTTTCACGATCGCGCACCGGCTCTCGACGATCCGGAACGCCGATGTGATCCTTGTCATGAAGGATGGCGACATTGTGGAGCAGGGCACGCACCGCGATCTTTTAGCGAAGAATGGATTCTATGCCGAACTCTGGAACTCGCAGTTTGTAAATGCAGTGAGTATCTGAGTACCTGGAAAAAAGCCCCGGCTCAAGCGTCCGGCATCAGGAGGCCGGATGCTTGAGCCGGGGCCTTTTGCGGCCACGCTGTCTTGATTTTTCCGGCAATATCAGTTACAATAGGCAGAGCATTATCACCGTTTTTGGGGAGAATTATGAAAAAGATGAAAAAAATCAGCTGCTTTCTTTTTGCGGGACTGTTGATGCTGTCCCTTGCCGGGTGCACGGAATCGGCGCCTTCCGAGACAGAAAGCATGACACAGACCGAAACGGAGGCGCCGGCGGAAACTGTTTCGGCACCGGAGACCGAAACTGAAACTGAGCCTGAATCCACAGAAGAGACGCCGGCCCAGGGACAGACCTATGTATCGGAAGAACTCAAAAACTGCCTCAAATGGCCGGGACACAGTCTCAGCGAACTCGGAATCCATGACTATTATGTTTCTGCAGACGGAAATTCCATCAGTCTCTCAGGAAAATTCTGCGGTGCTCCGGTGAATTACGGGACGGCATATCTTCATAAAGACGATGACGGGGAAACGCGGATCGACAACCTTTACATGCTTCCGGAAGGCAATATGTAC
>CADCPV010000044.1 GCA_902803345.1 uncultured Eubacteriales bacterium
GTGATGAAGCGGATCGAATTGGTCAGGACCTGATAGCTGCCGAGCCTGCGGACCTCACGACGCTGCCATTTCTCGTGCGTATGGGCTTCCAGCGCAGAGCTGACCGTGATCCCCATGTCCATAAAGGTGGCAAGGATATCCGCGGCATAAGGCATGTTGTCCGGCTGGAGCAGAAAGACCTCATCCACCCAGGTATGGGCAAGTGTCCTGATGCTTTCCTGATTCATCGGAAGGACCGGCACCCCATTGCAGATAGAGGGCTCTCCGGCAGCCTGATCCAGCAGCAGGATATGGGAGACGCGGAAATCCCGCCAGACATCGGAGCCGTAAAGGTTTTCCCATGCTTCATTCACAAGTGCTTCCGAGGTTATGAGGACGAGGCTCTTTTTCAAAGCCTCATCTCTGTGGAAATTTTTCACCCGGTGTTTGTTTGCCTGCCGGAGGAGATAATCAATAACAATGTAGACCAGGGCGGTCAGGCCGGTCTGAAGGCGGGAAAAAGTCTGGGTGTTGTGTAAGATAAAGAGGACCGTGAGCTCAAGGAGAAGGACTTCGCCAATCATTTTGCAGACGGCAAGGAATTCGTCAAAACGCTTTCGCCGGAGGATGCCGTGGTATTGGTCAAAAAAAAGGATCACCAGCAGCTGGCATATCGAAAACATCACTCCCTGAAGGAGAAAGGCTTGGCTGCTGTAGGCTTTCCAGCTTCCGCTAAGGATGCGGTAGGCTATGAGGAAACCGCCCTGCAGGCACAACAGATCGATCAGGATAAAATCCCAATGCTTCAGCGTTCCGTGGAATCGTCCTTCATTCATCGCTTTTCTCCATAAAGATCAGCAGGAAATCATACAAACCCCGCCTCTTTCCTTATGGAGAAAAATCAGTCAGATATACAAAAATTCCTTAATTCGCAATTATACCATATTAAAGGGATAAAAGGTAGTACCAAAAAATTGGTTATATATCACAGGCTGTACCCCCATGGGGACTCGGATCCCGGACATGACCGTTCAAGGGAACAGTCTTTTCCGGATCCTTATCCCCATGGGAAGATGCCTTTTTTACATCAGGCGATATGCCTCAAAATACAAAAAGTGGTTGTATTCCTATTTCCCGCTTGCATAAGCGAACAGATAATCCGCAACAGAGGCATCGGTGATCTGACCGTCCTGCAGCGTATATTCGAATACCGGCGTGTAATATTTGTCCGAACGCAGATCCTCAACGACCACGTAGGCAAAATATGTCCCGTCCGGCAGCGGTTTATAGCTGAAACTCAGGTCCCTATCCACCAGGATCGACGGTCCCCAGATATCTTTCGTGGAATATTTATCCAGGTTGCTCTGCTGATAGACCGTGTTATACGTGCTGAGCGGTTTCATCGGCACCAGATCACGCCCCATCAGGTCCGCTGCATTCTGCGGTGTGCGGATCCCGAGGAAATCCACCGTCTCCGTATCGAAGTTATAGCTCAGCATGAAATTCACATCCACATTCATGTTGTAAACCATCGGGACCGTGTAGGTGATGTATTGCTCCGTGGATCCGATCACTTCAAGGGGAAGCGGACAATCATTCATCATCAGCCACTCACCGCCGAAAGCAGCGGTAAAGGTGTTTTCGTCAGACATGGTGATGTAACGGTCTTCGCCGTAGTAGGTCACGTCACCGGTCTCTTCATCGTAATAGGCAAGCCGCAGACGGGCATCCTGCACGAGAGCCATTTGTTCATCGCTGAGTGTGAAAGAGAAATTTCCGCTGTTATCGGCGTTTACTTCCGTTTCGGAAATGGAACGGAGAACGGAGAAATCAAGGTTTTTCGGTTTTCCGAAACCTTCGCTTTCGGCATAGTTCTGCATTTCTTCGTTCAGGCAGCCGGCCGTTTTGTAATAATAAAGCGCATTGACAGCCGGATCTTCCGAAATATGATAGACGTAATCAAGCACCCACGAAAGCGATGAGAAGCTTTCGACGTGCACGGGGAAGTAAACGGTAAGCCCCTGCGATTCGGACAGGTACCCCGCACCCCGATGATAAATGACCGCTTTTTTCAGCTGTTCCTTGACATCGGCAGCCGCATCCGAAAGGATCTCCGGAACATTGTCCATAAACATTCCGAGGTCGATCGTATTATAGACATCATAGGCGTCATAAGAGTAAAAAACAGAACGGTTGGCTGCATCCGTCAGGGCCGCAAGATATACCGGTTCTTCGATCACAGCCTCAAGCGCTTCTTTTGCGAATTTGCCGTAAGCCTGATATACCGCTTCAGCCGCGTTCAGATCATAAATGCCGAAAGTCCCGGCAGTAATATATCCATACATGGCATATTCTTTTGTGGATCGCTCCATATAGCTGTCCGTGATCGCTTTGCCGACCTGGAGAATGTTCATCCCAGGGTGATCGATCATTTCCTGCAGCCAAATGTCATAGCTCCAGCCGGTACCCGGTTCGACTTCCTCACTGGCGAACAAGTATTTTGCATAACCGTAAAGCTCATGGGCGACGTCGATGTTCGCCATCAGACAGGCATCGAACGCGATGGCTTCAAAATAAGGATCTTCAGGGTTTGAACCGACTGCTTTTTCGAACGCATCATGCAGGCCGCGGATCGAAAACATGTCATCATAGATCTCATCGACGCCGTATCCGGTATGGGATCCGCCGTGATCCCAGAATATGACCATGCTGTGATCAGCCGGATAGGTCTCGATACCCCATCTCAGAAAATCCGCGAGCGTATCCGGATCGGCCATATTAAGAGCGGGAACGCTGTAAACCTCATGCAATCCACTGCTGTCCAGGAGAAAACGCTGGGTCCGGTTCGGGTTGATGAACGGGAACTGCCAGCGTTTGGTGCCGCCGGTCTGAATGACGAACCTGATATTTTCCGGCAGATCTACCGAAAGCATCTGTTTTAAGTTCATCGCGGCATAACCTTCCTCATCAGGATCATCATCTCTCATGCGCGGGCCCGATCCGTAATCACTGTTCGCGACAGGCTCATAGAGCATTGCGGACGGCTCCATCCCCTGGATCCTGAGTTCGTCGATAAATCTCAGCAGGTCAGCGGTCTTCTGTTCATCTTTCTTTGTTTTGTTTTCTTTTGCCTGATCGGCAGTCATATATAGTGTAATATCAGCCAGGTTATCCATCCCCATGGATTCCAGGTCGGAACCGATCAGGTATAAATAGAATGTCCAGGTATCATCGGCATTATAGGGGTCCATGGCCGCAATCGCCGCTTCTTCCTCAGGCAGAAGCGGGATCAGCTCTGCCAGTTTTTCTTCCGTGGCTTCGAACGGGATATAAACATTCCCGGCCCCATCCGTGACATCCAGCAGGTTATATTCTCTCGTACCGAGTCCGATCTCAGCGGCATGTTCCAGGGTATGCTCCCCGTTTTGTTCCTCCAGGCGCGAAAGGAAGCGCTCATTTCCTTCGGCCTTTCTGATCAGGTCAAGGCAGGCCTGGTCAAGCGCCACCGGATCATAGGATGCCAGGATCCCGATGTCCTGCATCTCCGGTTCGGAGGGGTCCGGATCGGAATCACTGTCGATCGAAAGGCGGTCCATCACGTTGATATAAATGATATTGCCGGTGCGGGCATCGGAAACTGCCATCCCGGCTTCAGCCATGGCTTCCAGAAATTCATCATGGCCCCCGTCCAGCAAACGGATATTGCTGAGCCCGCCGGATTGGATGCGGACCTTCCCCATGGCAGAAGCAAGACCGAAAGCAGTGTTTTCGATCGCTCCCGCGTAACCGGCTTTGGCATCTCCCGTGAAGTGGGTAATGACCACATAGGACTCGTAATCGCTGAAATGTGCGCCTACCTGGATACTTCCAAGGCGGGTACCGCCTTCGATCGGAAGATCCACCGAACCATATTCATCGAGGACCTGAAAATCCGCGATTTCCGTATAGCCCCGGGCTTCCGCGGTCTGATAATGTTCGGGAGTCACGGAACGGGAACCGCTGTACGCGGTGTTGCTTTCAACGATCACCGCCCCCAATTCCTGTACCAGATCTCCGATCAGTTCCGGAGACAGATAGTTCGATCGCTCCGATTCACCGGTATCAAGCAGAACTGCCACATTTCCGGAAGGATCCCATGCCAGGGCCTGATATATGGCTGCCAGGCCCTCGGGTGAAATATTACCGGTGAATAAGACTTCCGACCCCTCTTCCTGTGCCGAAACAGAAGCCGTACAAAGCAGCAAAACGGTCAGCATCAAAACAATGATCAAATAAAATCGTTTCATTTCCAATCCTTATATGAAAAAACGAAAAGCTTCGGCGAATAAATCTGATAATAAAGAAAACAGGACCGTGCAGATGATATACGGGAAGATCCGGTTTAGCCGGATCTTCCTCATATTATAAATTAAGTCCCCAAAAGAATGTTTTTTCGCAATGCGGAATTGATGAATATTTCACGGTCATGGTTTCCTGCTTTGCGGAAAAGGTTCCTATTTTTCCAGTAATTCGCTCATGATCCTGGCACACTCATCCGTTGCTACACCGACGAGCGGTTCGCCGATCACCTCACCTTTTTCGTTGAAGAAATAGGTTGTCGGGAATGCCTGAGCCTTGAAGAAATCCTTCATTTCCTGTGTCGGAAGCAGATTGACGAAATTCAGGTCAAGATCATCAGCGATCTCTTTGGCTTCCCGGATCAGATCATCTTCCATCGCATCATAAACCAGGCCGACGAGCTGACCGCCGTTTGCTTCA
>CADCPV010000045.1 GCA_902803345.1 uncultured Eubacteriales bacterium
GCCGGTTTTGTCTTATCACTTCTCGGTATTTTTCTTCTCGGAATTACAAGTCTGTTCGGGCTGCTCTTTTCGGTTTTCGGCCTGATTTCGGCCGGGAAAAAGGGACAGGACGGGAAGGGCAAGGCGGTTGCCGGTATTGTGATGTCGATGATCATGCTTGCCATTATGCTGGTCGTTTTTGTATTCCTGCGGAATCCGCTGATGGATAAATACGAGCAGCTGACCGGCAGAACCTTCCCGACAAGGAAGGTTACGGTTGAATATGATGAAATGATCACGAATTCCGGATGGGTCGTTGCGGAGGACGAGACCTGTATTGAATTCAACATGAAAGACCATACATTCAGGAACTATATAAGCTATCTTGATACGTCCGACATGTATCTGTCCGGTCAATATAAAATGTATAACGGTAAAGATGCCCTCAAGTATCTGAAGAAAAACGCAGAAGACCTCGGTTTATCCAAATCTGAGCTTGATTCTCTTCTTGATGACGAAGAAGGCCACTTTGAGACGAATCTGATGGCCTTAAGCTGTGTTTACGAGGAATTTGTCTATCAGGATGAGTCCCAGAGCGACTTTGATAAGGTCACGGAGAATTTTTACGGGTTCTATGTACTGTTCAATAAAGGAGAACAGGTTTTTGACGCGATCGAAATGCACAACCTGGAATCGGGCGCTTCATTTACACTGATCAAAGAGGATCAGTTCGACGATTACAGATTCGCCGAAGATGCTGAGCCCGAAGACCCTGAGTCCGAAGACGCAGAAGAGGAGTAGACTGCGTAAAAAACGCAGGATCCCGAGAAGAAAGTTACGCAGCAGTTTTGAGGGAGGTTTCAGTGCGATGATAAGGAATTTTATAATCGGATCTTTCTGTATGATTCTGATCGCGACACAGCTGACAGGCTCAGCTATGACAGGTATGGCGCTGACAGGCGGGACTGTGATATATAACGACGATTGTGACGGCTGGATTTCAGCGTCCAAAGCCCCCACCTTAAAAGATTACGTTGCTGAAATAAACTACTACATCAGACAGAACGTCACCCATTTCTCAAGTGAATTGACACCGGATCAGATGAAGACGTCCGTCGCCACGTTTCAAAATCTCCAGGCAAAACTGAGCGGAACCCTGATGTGCGAAATTGACGGTGTGAAATATAAATATCCGAATTTCGTTTTGGAAAGGGAAGATGAGGGGCACGTCGTTACGGAGGTTACGCGGTACTTTATAAGGCCCTTGGGTACGGACGCCAACGGCGTATATCTGGGCGTGAAGGTGACGGCACATGAGGACGAATCCGGCGATAAAATACGTGAAATGAATGCGAAGCTCAGACAATTCGAGTGCAGTTACCGCACAGAATCTCAGATACAGGATGTCCATGCACGGTTTCAGTCATTTAAAAGCAAATATGACGGAATTCTGTTGTGTTATGATTCGCACGTGAGCCATCAGTACGAGGTCTGGACGCCGACTTATGACGAGCATGTCTCGGATATTAATAATAGTACGGATTGGTACTATAATTATATGGATGAGAATCCGTTTCATAAAGCTGCACGCGGGCAGGATGTCAGATGGTGTGTCAAGGTCAGTGACAAAGAGAACAGGCATGGCCTTTTAAAGGGAATCATCTATTATGCGGTCAAATTTCCTGAAGCGGGATCCACTTCGACAGGGGATCTCATGAAATCCATGAATGGGTCGGGAGGAGATTCCGCCGACGGATCTTCGGGCGGTACTGCCGGATCTTATATGCTTCCCGACGTGCCGGTTAAGATCAAATGATCCGTGATTTACCTGTTTTCGGACTGACAGTTGAGACGTACTCCCTGATGGCAGTTCTTGCCGCAGCCGCGTTTGCGGCTCTGAGCTGGCGGCGCCTGAGACGCTGCGGGCTGTCAGCTTCCGGTGCTGTAATACTGCTGTTTTTGATAAGTGTCTTTTTCCTTTTCGGCGCACGGCTCTGGAATATTGCGGTCAACCCGGATTCGTACAATGAAACCAGGCCATGGTATACGCTCCGAATGACTGGCTTCAGTGTGTTCGGAGGGATTACGGGCGTTGCCGTCGTTGTTTTATCTGCCGCGCTGATCTTGAGGATGCAGCCCCTGAAGCTTTTTGACGCCGTAACGGTTCCGGGGGCTGCTGCGTTCTGTATTGCCCGTGTGGGCTGTTTCTTAGGCGGATGCTGTTACGGCAAAGAAACCGATCTTCCGTGGGGCGTGGTATTCCCACCCAAGGCGGACGCCGCTGTTTCATCTTTGCCCCATGCTGTGCATCCGACGCAGCTCTACGAGCTGCTCCTTGCGCTTCTGGGCATCCCTTTATGCCTGTTCATCGTTAAAAAATCGCGGGCCAAAACGGGCGGACTGTTCTTCCTCTATGCCGTGTGGTTCTGTACCATGCGGTTGATTGTTCATCCGCTCCGGGATCTGCCGTATTCTCTTTTGGTCCGTGAGCTCATATATCCTGTGCTTTATTACGTTCTGATCGTTTTCGGCATATTTCTTTTCGTATGGTCGTGCCGGAGGGGCCGGTCTTGACGGACGCAGAAAATTAGTGTATGATACAGAAGGTCGGGAGGAGATCCCGGCCGGAAGGAGTGGACGCGGTATGAAAGAAGCGCGGAGGGTGTTCCTGAAATTGTCCGGCGAGGCATTGGCGGACAAGGAAAAAGGCGGCTATAACCTGCCGGTTGTGCAGGATGTTGCGCGGCAGGTGAAGGAAGCAGTGGATGCCGGGGTGCAGGTCGGAATCGTGATCGGCGGCGGCAATTACTGGCGGGGCAGGACCGGGACAGAGATAGACCGGACAAAATCGGACCAGATCGGTATGCTTGCGACAGTCATGAACTGCATTTACGTGTCGGAAGTGTTCCGCTACGAGGGCATGAAGACCGAAATCTTCACACCGTTCCAGATCGGGGCGATGACAAAGCTTTTCAGTAAAGATGCGGCTGTCGCGGCAATGAAGGACGGTGCGGTGTGCTTCTTCGCAGGCGGCACGGGTCACCCCTTCTTCTCAACCGATACCGGCATTGTGCTCCGGGCGCTGGAAGTGGAGGCCGATGCGATCCTCTTAGCGAAAGCAATCGACGGCGTGTATGACAGCGATCCGAGAACCAATCCCGATGCAAAGAAATTCGATACCATTTCCATTCACGAAGTGGTGGACAGGAAGCTTGAAGTGATCGATCGGACAGCGGCGGTCATGTGCGAGGCAAATAAAATGGCGCTTGCGGTATTTGATCTGAGAGAGCCGGATTCGATCCGGGATGCCTTAAACGGAAAGATCAAGGGTACCGTTGTGACGGCGGATTAAGCCGATAAATCTGAGAACTGAAAAGGAGGCTGACATGGAAGAGGTTTTACTTTTGACAGAAGAGAAGATGGAAAAAACACTGGCAAATTTAGAGGAAGAGTACATGATGATCCGCGCCGGCCGCGCGAATCCGCACCTTCTGGACAGACTGACCGTCAATTACTACGGCGCGCCGTCGCCGCTGCAGCAGGTTTCGAACATCTCGGTGCCGGAAGCCCGGATGATCGTGATCCAGCCCTGGGACAAGAGCCTGATCAAGGATATCTGCAAGGCGATCCAGGCCTCCGATATCGGCATCAATCCTTCGACGGACGGCCAGACCATCCGCCTGGTGTTCCCGGAGCTCACGGGTGAACGCCGTAAGGAACTCGCGAAGGACATCAGGAAGCGCGCGGAGGAAGCGAAGGTTGCGATCCGGAACATCCGCCGCGATGCAAATGAACAGATCAAGAAGATGGAAAAAGCTTCCGAGATCACAGAAGATGACCGCAAGGAAGGCGAGGAAGAGAGCCAGAAGCTGACGGACCAGTACATCAAAAAGATTGACGAGGCGGCAGCAAAGAAGACTGACGAGGTCATGACCATCTAAACGTACAGGGCGGCTTATGGACTGTTCAACAGTTGCAGGCCGCCTTTATTCCGTGAAAAGGACGGCAGAAATGAGCGAAGACATGAAGATTCCCGCACACGTGGCGATCATCCTGGACGGCAACGGCCGCTGGGCAAAGCTGCGCGGGCTTCCGCGGCCGATGGGGCACAAGGAAGGCTGCAAAACCGTCGAAAAAACCGTCGAATGGGCGGCAAGGCTCGGCATCCGCTATCTCACGGTATACGGGTTTTCCACCGAGAACTGGAAACGCGATTCGGAGGAGGTTTCCTCACTGATGACCCTGTTCCGCTTCTATATGCGGCGGCTTCTTGTGATCGCGAAGGAGAACAACGTCCGTGTGAAAATGATCGGGGACCTCGCAAGATTCACGGAAGATATCCAGAACGGAATCCGGAGACTTGAGGAGGAGACGGCTGAAAATTCCGGCCTGACCTTTGTGATCGCCGTGAATTACGGCGCCCGCGACGAGATCAGAAGAGCGGTGCAGAAAATCTCCAGAGAAGTCCGGGAAGGGAAGCTTAACCCGGAAGATATCACGGAGGATCTTCTCAGCGATCATCTGGATACTGCGGGAATTCCGGAACCGGACCTTCTGATCCGGACCGGGGGCGAACTTCGGATCAGCAACTACCTTCTGTGGCAGTGTGCCTACACCGAGTTCTACGTCACAGAGGTCCTGTGGCCGGATTTCTCCGAGGAAGAACTTGTCCGGGCAATCGAGAGCTTCAACAAAAGAGAACGCAGATACGGCGGAGTCCTTTCATAAATACGGGAAGGAAGAAATATGGCTGGCAATCTGAAAAAAATCGATTTCAAGAATATGGCGACGCGTTTCGTCAGCGGGATCATCCTGCTGGCGCTGGTTGTCGTTTCCGGCATTTTCGGCGGATGGTTCTTCTTCGCTGTCGTCGCGGCCATCAGCCTGATCTGCCTCTGGGAATTCTACAAAATGGCCGGGATCGAAAAACGTCCGGTCGGCATCGCAGGCTATGCGGGCGCCGTGCTTCTGTGGATTGCCCTGGCCTTCAGATTGGAGGAATACCTGCCTGCTGTCCTGATCTTAGGATTCTTTGCGGTCATGGGCGTTTACGTGTTTCACTTTGTTCACACGGAAGTCACAGAGGCGGTGTATGCTTTCTTCGGATTGTTCTATGTGGTATTCTGTCTGAGCTTCATGTACCGCATCCGGATGATGGACGACGGCGTGTTCCTGCTGTGGCTGATTCTTCTCGGTTCCTGGGGCTGCGACCTGTCGGCCTACTGCATCGGCATCGTCTTCGGCAAACATAAGATGGCGCCGGACCTGAGTCCGAAAAAAACCATCGAAGGCGCGGTCGGCGGCGTGCTCGGAGCAGCATTTTTGGGCGCGGTTTACGGTGCGCTTTTCGGTTCGAAATTTGTCGTAATTGACTACCCGGTACTTGCCTGCGGCGTGGCCTGCGGGTGCGCGGCGCTTCTCTCGATGATCGGGGACCTTGCGGCATCCGCCTTCAAGCGAAGCCACAATATCAAGGACTATTCGAAGATCCTGCCCGGACACGGCGGGCTCATGGACCGCTTTGATTCCGTGATCTTTGTCGCTCCGGTGATTTATTACGTGGTCAAATTGTTCGTACGGTAAACATAGGGATTTCAAATGAAAACAATCGCGCTTTTGGGGTCTACGGGTTCAATCGGAACGCAGACCCTTGAAATTGTCCGGGAGCAGAAAGACATCCGGGTTGCATCCCTTGCGGTGCTTAAGAACATCGATCTTCTGGAGCGGCAGACACGGGAGTTTCTTCCGGATCTGGTCTGTGTCTACGATGAGGAGCGGGCGGAAGAATTCAGAAGCCGGGTTTCAGACCTTCCGGTAAAAGTGCTGTCCGGGATGGATGGTCTCATAGAGGCAGCCTGCGTGGAATCCGCGGAAATCACGGTTCCGGCAGTCGTCGGAATGATCGGTATCCGCCCGACGATGGAGGCAATCCGCGCCGGGAAGGACATCGCGCTTGCCAATAAGGAGACGCTGGTCACAGCCGGACATCTGATCATGCCGATGATCAGGGAGTACGGCGTGAAGCTCCTGCCGGTGGATTCCGAGCACTCGGCGATTTTCCAGTGCCTGCAGGGACGGGCGGACAACCGGATCGCGAAAATCCACCTTACGGCTTCCGGCGGACCCTTCCGCGGATTCTCGGCGGAGCAGCTTCAGAAGGTGACACTTCGGGACGCTTTACAGCATCCGAACTGGTCCATGGGGCAGAAGATCACGATCGACAGCGCGACGATGGTCAATAAAGGTCTCGAAATCATGGAGGCGCACTGGCTTTTCGACGTTTCCTACGACCAGATTGAAGTCGTGGTGCAGCCGAAGTCGATCATTCATTCCATGGTGGAATTTGAAGACGGGGCCGTCATGGCTCAGCTCGGAACGCCGGATATGAAGCTTCCAATCCAGTATGCGCTGTACTATCCCGAGCGGCGGTACCTGCCGGGGAAACGGCTCGATTTCTCTGTGATCGGGGCAATCACGGTGGAGAAACCGGATACACAGGTCTTCCGGGCGCTTCCGTTAGCGGTCCGGGTCGGAAAGCAGGGCGGAAACGCGCCGACTGTATTTAACGCGGCCAATGAATGGGCAGTCGCGCGCTTTTTGCGGGAGGAAATCAGCTTCCCGGCGATTACGGAAGCGATTGAACTGGCGCTCTCGAAAGTTCCCTTTATCGATCATCCGTCTCTTCCGGAGATCCTTGATACGGAAAAGGCGGTTTACGAGGTGTTAAATTGTCAACTGTAGTCAGCATTATTGCTTTTATCCTCATCATCGGGCTTCTGATCTTTTTCCATGAGTTCGGCCACTTCCTTCTGGCAAAGAAGAACAAGGTCGGTGTCACGGAATTCTCGATCGGCATGGGACCGAAGATGTTTTCCAAGGTAAAAAACGGCACGAACTTTGTCGTCCGCTGGATTCCCTTCGGCGGCTACTGCATGATGCTCGGAGACGAGTCCTTTGTCGCGGATCCCTCCCTTCTGGGAGAGCAGGTCGACATGGACGAAGAGCACGCCTATTCGAAGAAATCCGTCTGGGCGCGGATGTCCATTACCCTCGCGGGCCCGGTTTTCAATTTTGTGCTGGCGCTCATCCTTTCGACGGTCCTGGTCGCTTTAATCGGCGTCTCAACGACGAAAATCTACGATGTCGTGGACGGATATCCGGCACAGGCAGCGGGTCTTCAGGGCGGCGACGAGATTGTGAAACTGAACCGCACGCGCGTCCATCAGTTCCAGGACATCTCGATCTTCCTGGCGCTTCACGAAGGCGAGGATGTCGAAGTGACCTATAAGCGGGACGGCGTAAAATATACGACGACGCTGAGTCCGAAGCTTGCCGAGGACGGCCAGACCTATATGATCGGCATCTATGCCTCGCCGCGTACCAAGGACCTGTCGGTTCTGCAGGTTTTCCGGTACGGCTTCTACAATTTTGAGTACAATGCAGGCGCGGTCATCAAGAGCCTCGGGCTGCTGTTCCGCGGAAAACTCGGCCTGAACGATCTCTCGGGGCCGGTCGGCATGGCCGGAATCGTCAATGACATCGTCAAGGATGTCGAGGAGGATACGAAGGACGAAAGCTTCTTTGTGACAGCCTACTGGGTCTTTATCAACCTGCTGAATTTCACGGCGCTGATCTCGGCAAACCTCGGCATCATGAACCTGCTGCCGGTGCCGGGACTTGACGGCGGCAAGTTCCTGTTCCTTTTGGTGGAGGCCGTCATCCGAAAACCGGTGCCGAAGAAGATGGAAGGCATCATCACGATCGCAGGCTTCGTGCTTCTTATAGGGCTTATGGTCGTCGTGCTTTTCAATGATATTATCAAGGTTTTTTTCAGGAGATAGCAGCATGTCTTATCGTGAACATACCAGAGCGGTCCGGATCGGGGATCGCACAATCGGCGCGGGTAATCCCGTGCTGATTCAGTCTATGACGAATACGAAAACAGAGGATGCAGAGAGCACCATCCGGCAGATTCTTCAGCTGGAGCAGGCGGGCTGCGAAATCATCCGCTGTGCGGTTCCGACGATGGAAGCCGCGGAAGCTTTCCGGAAAATCCGCGCCGGGATTCACATTCCGCTTGTCGCGGACATTCATTTTGACTGGAAGCTTGCCATCGCGGCGATTGAAAACGGCGCTGACAAGGTGCGCATCAATCCCGGAAACATCGGTTCCCGGGAGCGGGTGATGGAGGTCGTCCGCGCAGCGAAGGAACGGAACATCCCGCTTCGGGTCGGCGTAAACTCCGGGTCTCTGGAGAAAGGCCTCGTGGAGAAATACGGCGGTGTAACGGCGGAAGGTCTTGTCGAGAGTGCGCTTTCGGAGGTCCGGGCGATCGAGGACTGCGGCTATGACAATATCGTCGTCAGCATCAAGAGTTCGGACGTGCTGATGTCGTATGATGCGCATCGCATGATCGCCGAACAGTGCCCGTATCCGCTGCATGTCGGCATTACAGAGGCCGGCGGCCTGATCCGCGGAAATATCAAATCCGCGATCGGCCTCGGGCTGATCCTGCATGAAGGAATCGGCGATACGATCCGTGTCTCCCTGACCGGCGATCCTGTCCATGAAGTGGAGTCCGCGAAGCAGATTCTGAGAACCCTCGGACTCAGGAAAGGCGGCATCGAAGTCGTTTCCTGCCCGACCTGCGGCCGGACGGAAATTGACCTCGTGAGTCTTGCCGGAAAGGTGGAGGAGCTTGTCAGGGACTACCCGGAACTGGATCTTAAGGTTGCCGTGATGGGCTGCGTTGTGAACGGTCCCGGTGAAGCCCGGGAAGCAGACCTCGGAATTGCCGGCGGAAAAGGAGTCGGCGTCCTGATCCGCGGCGGCGAAATCGTGAAAAAGCTTCCGGAATCGGAACTTCTTTCGGCACTGAAATCCGAGCTGGATCACTGGAGCAAATAAACCGAAAAGTGATTGCAGAGAGGGCGGATTTGTGCTATAATATTTCGGATTGTGAAATGCAGGGGTTTTCAGATAAAGAAAAAGAAATCCCTTTAGTCAGGAGGAAAGAAAACAGATGAATATTGAGAGACTGGACCACAACATGGTAAAGCTGACCATCGAAGTCAGTGCCGAAGACTTTGAAAACGCGATGCAGCAGGCTTACCTGAAGAACCGGAACAAAATTCAGATCCAGGGCTTCAGAAAAGGCAAAGTGCCGAGAAGCATCATTGAGCGGATGTACGGTCCGGAAGTGTTTTACGACGATGCGGCAAACAGCGTGATCCCGGACGCGTATGAGAATGCGCTTGAGAGCGAAGAAGGCAAGGCACTGGATGTGGTTTCCCAGCCTGAAATTGACGTGGAACAGATCGAGAAGGGCAAGCCCTTTATTTTCACCGCAGTCGTTGCGGTCCGCCCCGAGGTAACGCTCGGCGAATATATGAATCTCGGCATTGAGAAAAAGACTGCCGAAATAAGCGACGAGGAAGTCGAGCAGGAACTCCAGAAGACCCGCGAGCAGAATGCCCGTACCATTACGGTGGAGGACCGCCCGGCGGAAATCGGCGATATCGCGGTAATTGACTACGAAGGCTTCTGCGACGGCGTTGCATTTGACGGCGGAAAGGGCGAGAACCACGAGCTGGAGCTCGGTTCCCATTCCTTCATTGATACTTTTGAAGACCAGATCGCAGGAAAGAACATCGGCGACGAATTCGACGTCAATGTGACCTTCCCCGAAGAGTACCATTCTGCGGACCTTGCCGGAAAGCCGGCTGTTTTCAAGGTAAAGCTGAACTCCATCAAGAAGAAAGAGCTTCCGGAGCTGGACGATGAGTTTGCGGAGGAGGTTTCCGACTTCGATACCCTCGATGAGTACCGTGCGGACGTGAAGAAGAATCTTGCCGAAAAGAAGCAGGGCGAACTGAACAACGAATACCGCGACGAAGTCCTGAAGAAAGCTGTCGAAAATGCGGAAATGGATATCCCGCAGGCAATGATCGACGATCAGGCCCGCCAGCTTGTCAACGAGCAGGCGCAGCGGATGCAGCAGATGGGCATCAGCCTCGAAGATTACATGAAGTACACCGGCCAGAGCATGACGGATCTGCAGAACCAGATGAAGGATCAGGCCGAGACCCGTATTAAGAATTCCCTGGTGCTTGCGGCGATCGCAAAGAAGGAAAACATCGAGATTTCGGAAGAGGAAGTGAAGACCGAGATCGAGAACATGGCGAAGATGTACCAGATGGATACCGAGAAGATGGAAGAGTATCTTTCCGATACCGACCGCGACAACATCAGAAAGGATCTTGCGATCCAGAAGGCTGTCGAACTGATTTCGAAGTAACAGAAAGAAGCCCTGTTTCACTCCGAAGATCTTTCGGACGGCACTTGAAGGAGGACAGTATAATGAGCTTAGTTCCAGTAGTAATCGAGGAAACCAACCGCGGCGAGCGTTCCTTTGATATTTATTCCCGGCTCTTAAAAGAGCGGATCATTTTCCTCGGCGAGGAAGTCAACGATGTGACGGCAGGTCTTGTCGTGGCCCAGCTTCTGTTCCTGGAATCCGAGGATCCCAACAAGGATATCAGCCTCTATATCAACAGCCCCGGCGGATCCATTTCCGCAGGCATGGCGATCTATGACACGATGCAGTATGTGAAGTGCGATGTCGCGACGATCTGCGTCGGCATGGCGGCTTCGATGGGCGCATTCCTTCTTGCCGGCGGCACGAAGGGCAAGCGTTATTCCCTGCCGAATTCCGAGATCCTGATTCACCAGCCGATGGGCGGCGCCCAGGGCCAGGCGACCGAGATCCAGATCGCGGCGGAGCATATCCTGAAAATCCGGGAGCGCATGAACCGCATGCTTTCCGAGTTCACCGGCCAGGATCTTGAGACAATCAAAAAGGATACCGATCGCGACAACTGGATGGATCCGGAAGAGGCGAAAGCCTACGGCCTGATTGACGAGATCATTAAGAACCACTGATTGACCTGAAGAATCTCAATTAGACAGGAGACGCCATGGCGAATCGAGAGGATGACCAGTTCCGCTGTTCTTTCTGCGGGAAAGAGAGCGGAGCGGTAAAAAAACTGATTGCGGGCCGGACACGGGGAATCTACATCTGCGACGAATGCGTCGAACTCTGTGAAGAAATTCTCCGGGACGAGATGAACGAACTGGACGAGGACCGCGAGATCCGGCTGATGAAGCCCAGAGAGATCAAGGACCGTCTTGACGAATACGTGATCGGCCAGGATGCCGCGAAAAAGGCGCTGGCGGTTGCCGTTTACAATCACTATAAAAGGATTCTCAACCATTCGACGACGGATGTGGAGATCCAGAAATCCAATGTGCTTCTGATCGGGCCGACGGGTTCCGGCAAGACTTATCTTGCACAGACCCTGGCCCGGCTTCTGAACGTCCCGTTCGCGATCGCAGATGCCACGTCTCTGACGGAGGCAGGCTATGTCGGCGAGGACGTTGAGACGATCCTTCTGAAGCTGATTCAGGCCGCGGATTACGATATCGAGCGCGCGGAAACCGGCATTATCTACATCGATGAGATCGACAAGATCAGCAAGAAGGGTGAAAATGTTTCGATCACCCGCGATGTTTCCGGTGAGGGCGTGCAGCAGGCACTTCTGAAGATTATCGAAGGCACCATGGCAAATGTTCCGCCGCAGGGCGGGCGGAAGCATCCGCAGCAGGAGTGCATTCCGATCGATACGACGAACATCCTGTTCATCGTCGGCGGTGCTTTTGACGGGCTGGAGAAGATCATCGAGGCGCGTCAGGAGGCAGGTTCGATCGGCTTCAATTCCAAGGTTGTCGATCGGACGAGGCAGGATATCAGCATGCTCTTAAAGCAGGTGCTTCCGGAGGACCTGATCAAGTTCGGGCTGATTCCCGAGCTGATCGGCCGTGTGCCGGTGACAGTGACGCTGGATCTTCTGGACGAAGATGCGCTGATTTCGATCCTGACCGAGCCGAAGAATGCCCTGACAAAGCAGTACCAGGCGCTCTTTGACATGGACGGCGTGAAGCTGACCTTTGATCCTGATGCGCTTCGGGAGATCGCGAAGAAGGCTTTTTCAAGAAAGACCGGCGCGAGAGGACTCCGTGCCATTATCGAGGACGTTATGAAGGACGTCATGTTCGACCTGCCTTCGGATGATACCGCCGGCGAATGCACGATCACAAAGGAAATGGTGCTCGGTACGGGCGGCCCGAAGATCCGCGCACGCCGCGCAGGACGGCTCGAGCAGAGCGCGTAAGGCGGAAATGGTAATCAAAAAAGTCAGTCTGGATATCGTAATCGGAGTTACGAGCCGGCTTCCGGAAACCGACCGCCCGGAATTTGCCTTTGCAGGGCGCTCGAACGTCGGGAAATCCTCGCTCCTGAATGCGCTGATCCTCCGGAAAAACTACGCACGGACCTCTTCACAGCCCGGGAAGACGCAGACAATCAATTATTACAATGTCAACGATGAATTCTTCCTTGTGGACCTGCCGGGCTACGGCTATGCCAAAGTTTCGGAGGAAACCCGGGCAAAGTGGGGGAGGATGATTGAGCGGTATCTTCGGCAGTCGAAGGAGCTCCGGCAGGTATTCCTTCTTGTTGATATGCGGCACGAACCGACCGCGAACGACTGTCAGATGATCGGCTGGATCCGGGAGAGCGGCTTTACGCCGGTCGTAATTGCGACGAAGGCGGACAAGCTCAGCAGAAACGAGCAGAACAAAATGATTCCCGTGATCCGGAAGAAGCTCGAAATGAAAAAGGAGGAACTTCTGATTCCCTTCTCCGCGGAGACAAAGGCCGGTCGGGATGAA
>CADCPV010000046.1 GCA_902803345.1 uncultured Eubacteriales bacterium
CAGAGATGCATGAGATTTCGACGACGGCGATGATTGTGATGCCGCAGCACTGCAACGGATATGCGAAGCCGAGGCTTTTCGGCGGACAGCTGATGGCCTGGATTGACGTGATCGGGGCAGTGGCAGCGCGGCGCTATACCAACAGCGCGGTCACGACGGCGCGGGTCGATAACCTGAACTTTATCGCGGCAGCCTACCTGAATGACACGGTGGTGCAGGAGGCGCGTGTGACCTGGACCGGCAAGACTTCGCTTGAAGTGCGGGTCGACAGTTTTGTGGAGCATCTCGACGGCACACGGACAGCCATCAACCGCGCGTATCTCGTATTTGTCGCGCTGGATGATGAGGATAAGCCGAAGCAGGTGCCGCCCTTCATCCCGGAAACCGAAGAAGAACAGGCGGAATACGAAGCGGCTGTACAAAGAAAAGAGATCAGAAAGAGGGGCTCCTGAAAAGCTCCTCTTTTTGTAACCCTACCCTCCAGAATATCGTCATAGAGAGTGAAGCGGTATCAGAACCAGCTGCTTTCCGGAAAGGACCAGATCCATGGATGACGAGAAGATTATTGAATTGTATTTCGCAAGGGACGAACAGGCTGTACGCGAAACAGAAGGCCGCTACGGGCCGCTGCTTCGGCGGACTGCGGAAAATGTGCTCGGAAGCCCGGAGGAGGCGGAAGAAGTCGCGAACGATGTGCTGTACCGGGCCTGGAACAGCATTCCGCCGGAGCGCCCGAAGGTTTTCGGGGCCTGGCTTCGGAAGATCACACGCCGGGCGGCAATCGATGTGCTGAGAACCCGTTCCCGTGAAAAGCGCGGCGGCACGGAGTATGATGTAGCACTGTCTGAAATCGAAGAGATGGCTTCCGATTCGGACGGACCGGAGGATGTGATCGGCGCAAAGGAACTGGCGCGGCTGATCAATGCCTGGCTTAGGACGCTGGACCGGGAAAAACGGCAGGCTTTTGTGCTCCGTTATTTCGATTCGGAAAGCGTCAGAAGTATTTCAGAAATCCTCATGCGTTCGGAGTCCTGGGTCAAGATCACGCTGATGCGGCTTCGCAGTGCACTTGCGGAATATCTCAGAGGGGAGGGCTATATCCTATGAAAAAAGAACAGTGGAAAGATACATTCAGTGACGCGATGAATGAACTCAGCGATGAATATGTTCAGGAGAGCAGAGAGAATACAAAAAGCGGAAATGTCCGGAAAAAGCGCATCATTGCAGGCCTTGCAGTCGGTCTTGCAGCCGCAGCCGCAGTGGTGATCGGCGTAATTGCAGGGCCGAAGATTTTCAGTAAGGAACCGAAAACGACTGCATCAGGTGTAGTGGTCGAAACACAGGAACCTGAAAACGGGGAGAAAGCAGTGAACATTGAAAACTGTGCGCTTGTCACAGCGGAGTATCCGGAACGGATTGTGCCGCCTGAGGATTATAACAGCAGCCTGTGGAACGAGAAGTATGAAGAAACCCGCTGGCGCCGGGAACTTGCAAAAAACTATGAAGGCAGATTGACGGATTTCACGAAAGAGAGTGTAAAGGCACTGCTTTCGGAAGAAGAAACAAATCCGCTCGGTTCGCCCGCGAATTTCTATCTTGCGCTTGCAATGCTCGCAGAAGCCTCCGAAGGAGAGACGCGGCAGGAAGTGCTGAATGTCCTCGGAGTCAGCAGCATTGAAGAACTCCGGACGATCACGAACGCTTACTGGAATGCAAATTATAATGAAAGCGCATACGAAAACTGTCTTCTTGCCTCCTCTGTCTGGCTGAATAAGGGACTTCCGTATCAGGAGGAGAAGCTTCTGACCTTCCGGGATCAGTATTACGCTTCCGTTTTCCAGGGACCGATGGGTGATGCCGGGTATGATCAGGCGCTTCGGGACTGGATCAATGACCAGACCGGGAATCTTCTGTCGGACAGCCTGAAAGGCCTTTCCATGGATCCGCAGGGTGTGATGAACCTTGTGACGACCGTATACTTTAAGGCAGCCTGGGCAAGCGTTTTCAATTCGGACCAAACCATAGAGAGTGTCTTCCACGGGAGGGTATCCGATTCGACCGTATCCTTTATGCGTAATGACGGCAATATGACGGCTTACTATGCCGGCGAGAAATTCGGTGCGATCAGCCTTCGCTGCGGCGATCAGGGAGAAATGCTTTTCTTCCTCCCGGACGAAGGTGTGGATGTCCGGAGCCTTGTGGAAGATCCCGAAGCCTTGAGCCTGATGGCAGATTCTTCAGAGGATCTATGGGAAAAGTGGCAGGACAGGATGGCTTACCCGCTTATCCACCTGTATCTCCCGAAATTCGATATTTCCTCTGAAAAGGACCTGAAGACCTGTATGCAGGAACTTGGAATCGAAAAGGCCTTTTCCATAACAGATGCAGATTTTTCAGGCATCCTTAATACGACAGATCCTGTTTTCTTAAGCAAGGTTCAGAACAATCTCCGCGTCGCAATTGATGAGAACGGTGTGACTGCCGCTTCGATGATCGATATGATGCTTGCCGGCGCCGCAATACCGGAACAGGAGATCGATTTCAGGCTCGACCGGCCCTTCCTGTTCGCGCTCCGCTCGGATGTCGGAGACCTGCTGTTTGTCGGTATCGTGGAGCAGCTCTGACTGACCCCGAATTCACTTGCATCCTCCTGAAAAATGTGTTAAGGTTATCTCAACAGACAGTTCGTGAAACAATACTGACAAGGAGGACTTAAACATGAGTGATTACTTCGGAAAAGACACGTTCAAGCTCGGATTCGGACTGATGCGGCTGCCGAAGCTTCCAAACGGTGACATTGACGTCGAGCAGGTCAAGGTCATGGTCGACAAATTCATCGCGGCGGGCGGAACCTATTTTGATACGGCCTATGTCTACGACGGCGGCAATTCCGAAAAGGCCGCGGGTGAGGCGCTAATTGCACGCTACCCCAGAGACAGCTATACGATCGCGACGAAGCTGAATGCGCGTGTTGCGGCGAACGCAAAAGACGCGAAAAAGCAGTTCCTGACCTCGTTAGAGCGCATGGGTCTGGAGTATGTGGACTACTACCTTCTTCATGCAATGCAGGAAGGCAATTTCCGCAAGTACGAGGAGTACGGCATCTGGGACTATGTGAAGGAACTGAAGGCGGCGGGCAAGATCCGCTACTACGGCTTCTCCTTCCATGATTCGCCGGAGCTTTTGGAGAAGCTTCTCACGGAGCATCCGGACGTTGATTTCATTCAGCTTCAGATCAACTATGCAGACTGGGACAACCCGAATGTCGCGTCCCGCCGCTGCTATGAAGTCGCGAGATCTCACGGCGTTTCGATTACGGTCATGGAGCCTGTGAAGGGCGGGGCTTTAGCGAACCCGATCCCGGAGGTACAGAAGCTTCTGAAAGAAGCAAACCCCGACGCTTCCTTTGCTTCCTGGGCAATCCGCTATGTGGCGTCGATGGACGGCATCATCACGGTGCTTTCCGGCATGTCGAACATCGCGCAGATGGAGGACAACCTTTCCTACATGAAGGATTTCAAGCCGCTTTCACAGGAAGAGCAGGGCGTCATCCGCAGGGCACAGGCAGCCCTGAACGCAGCCGGCGAAATCCCCTGCACGGCCTGCCATTACTGCACGGACGGCTGCCCGATGCAGATAGCGATCCCGGAAATCTTTGCTGCAATCAACGAGTACAAGCGTTATAAAAATGATTTCCAGATGCGCCGGAACTACGGGCTCGCGACAAGAAACGGCGGAAAGGCTTCCGACTGTATCCAGTGCGGCCAGTGCGAGGGCGCCTGCCCGCAGCACCTTTCGATCATTGAGCTTTTGCAGGAGTGCGCAGCGACGGCAGAGTAAATCAGATCGGGGCAGGCAGATTTCTTTGAAAATTGCTTGCATTTCAGCGGTGATATGTTATAATAGCGAACAAATCTATATGAAACCTGCAGGAAAGCGCAGTAGAAGCGCACCGAAGGAGTAACACTCTCAGGTGGTTTTTGACAGAGAACCGGAGACTGCAGGCGGATAGAACTTTGGAGACGCCCGGGGAATTCCGGGGGCCGAAGGGGCAACGGGTTTTCCCGAAATCTCTCAGGCAAAAGGACAAAGAAGACCATCGCTGATTTTACGGAAGTGTTTTCTGTTTGTTTTACCTGAGAGCCGGTTCTGCCGGCTCTTTTGCTGTTTCCAATGCTTCGGAAGAGAAAAGGAAGAGGAGTAAAGGGGGAATTATGGAACAGTTTCTGGAAAAACTGACAGACGTCAACAATGTGATCAACAGCTATGTATGGACGCGTATCGGCCTGTGGCTTCTGATTGCAGTCGGCGTAATCATGACTGTGGCAACCGGCTTTTTTCAGGTCGGGCATCTCCGCTACTGGATGAAGCAGACGATCGGCAGCATCTTCAAGAAGCACGTCATCGGTCACACGAAGGAGCGCGGCGCGATTTCGCCGTTCCAGGCACTCTGCACGGCGCTTGCCGCAACCATCGGAACCGGCAATATCGCAGGCGTCGCAGGCGCCATCACAATCGGCGGCGCAGGCGCGGTATTCTGGATGTGGATCGCAGCCTTTTTCGGCATGATGACAAACTATTCGGAAAACGTGCTCGGTATTTATTTCCGCCGCAGAAACGATAAGGGCGAATGGTCCGGCGGCGCGATGTATTACCTTGCGGACGGTCTCGGCGGTTATAAGAACATGAAAGTGGTCGGAAAGGTGCTCGCGATCATGTTTGCAATCTTCGCGGTTCTTGCGTCCTTCGGTATCGGCAACATGGGCCAGACCAACAAGATTGTCGCAAATATCGAGGCAGCCTTCCCGATTCAGGCACTTTCTTCGAAGGTCCTGTACGGAAATATTACGGTTTATGCGCTTGTGATCGGACTTGTCCTGATGGTCCTTGCCGGACTCATTATTCTCGGCGGACTGAAGCGGATCGCTTCCTTTGCGGAGAAAATCGTTCCCTTCATGGTGATTCTGTTTGTCCTCGGATCGCTGTTTATCATCGGGAAAAACTATCAGGAAATCCTGCCGGCTTTCGGTGCAATTTTCAAAACCGCTTTCAAGCCGGTTGCAGTCGCGGGCGGAACCATCGGCTACCTGATCTCGGTCGTTGTGACGCAGGGCTTCAAGCGCGGCGTTTTCAGTAACGAAGCAGGTTTGGGCTCTTCTGTCATGGTCCACAGCAATTCGAATGTTGCAGAGCCTGTGACGCAGGGCATCTGGGGCATATTTGAAGTTTTTGCCGACACGATCGTTGTCTGTACAATGACCGCACTTGTAATCCTGACCTCCGGCGTATACAACCTGTCAACCGGAACGCTTCTGGAGGGCACCACCGACGCGACGCTTGTCGCCTCCGCCTTCAACAGTGTCTTCCCCTGGTTCAATATCGGTCAGCGTTTCGTCGCAGTCGCGATGTTCCTGTTCGCCTTTACGACGATCCTCGGCTGGTCCCATTACGGTGCGAAAGCTGTGGAATACCTTCTCGGAAGCAAGGGCGTCCTGATTTACCGGATCCTCTTTGTATTGATGGTGGTCGCCGGCGGCATGATGACTTCCTCTCTTGCCTGGGACATATCCGACACCTTCAACGGCCTCATGATGATCCCGAACCTGATCGGTGTCGTTGCGCTGATGCCGCTCGTCCGGAAGATCACCAAAAACTATATGGACCGCCGCATGCACAATAAGAAAATCGCCGCGATCCTTTCCTTCGACGAAAAGACCCAGGCCGAAGCAGAAGCGCGCGTGAAAGACGGCGCGATGTAACGAAGCGGGCTTGTCTGACTGCGATAAGAAGATCCCCCCGGGATGAACGAAAAAACGTCATCCCGGGGGGATCTTTCTTGCAGGCAAGTTTATCAATTCCAGGCGAATGCCCGGATTCCTGTTTATGGCTTCGTCGCCGGGATTTCGCGCGCGACGGAGCCGTCGGGATTGTATTCCGTGCCGTCGTAATCACCCATTTCCTGAATTTCGAGGCCGTTTTCGTCGGTCACACCGGTTCCGCCCCAGCCGCACCACATCTCGACGTAATTGTCGGGAGAGAGCATCGTGTAGGTATAGGCGCAGGACCCGGCGCCTGTGAGATCACCCGTTTCCATATCATAGGTGTAGAATTCCTGCACGCACTGCACATCCGGGCTGCCCTCAGTATAAGTATAATAGGTGCGGAATTCCACGTGAAAGTCGTATTCCTCGCTCTTTTTCTCCTCCAAAAACTCCCGTACGCGGCCTTTTTCGTCTTTGACATGGGTTTCGACACCCTGCACGTCTTCGAAGGTGAAGGGCTCTTCCTCTCTGGTCCAGCCTTCCGGAAGCGCATCCGGATCGGGCTCTTTTGAAGTTTCTTCCGTGGTCTCCTCCGTGGTTTCTTCGGTTGTTTCCTCCGTTGTCGTTTCGGTTGTCTCTTCCTCCGTCGTTGTTTCCGTGGGAGCTGCCGTCGTGGTGGGCGCCTCGGTTTCGGCAGAGGTTCTTGTCTCGTCACCGTAATCGTCGATATTAACTTTTGCCTTCTCTACCTTGCAGCCTGAAAGCAGGCTGATCAGAAGAACCGCTGTAAGCAGCCGGGCGATTGTCTTTTTCATCTTGCACCTCCTTAGAAATCTTCTCTGTCCTCGCTGTGGGAACCGACATTGCCGTTCTCGGCGTTCTGAAGCGTCAGAATATAATCGCCGTTCTGCTCCAGTGTGAAGCGGTCACCGGCGCCGCCGTTCTGAAGACGCGCATAATAACCGTCATCGCCGAACATTTCCTTCATACCGAACCAGCTGCCGGACCCGGAAGCGGTCTTCAGCACATAGGTGCCCGAAGGAAGCCATACTGCAGCGGTATTGCCGGACCGGATGTATACACAGGAAACCAGGATCTC